>NZ_CALLZT010000126.1:0-6538 GCF_937858515.1 uncultured Gordonia sp.
ATCGAGGGCACCACCGTCAAGATCGGCTGGCTGCGCCAGGAACTCGACGACCTCGATGAGGATCAGCGGGTCCTCGACGCCGTCGAGGATGTTGCCGGCCGGATCATGGTGGGCGACAAGGAGATGTCGGCATCACAGCTCGCCGAGCGGCTCGGATTCACCCCCGCCAAACAGCGCACGCCGGTGCGGGACCTGTCCGGCGGCGAACGTCGCCGCCTGCAACTGACGCGGGTACTGATGGCCGAACCGAACGTGCTGCTGCTCGACGAACCCACCAACGACCTCGACATCGACACCCTGCAGCAGGTGGAGGACATCCTCGACTCGTGGGCGGGCACCCTGGTGGTGATCAGCCACGACCGGTACCTGATCGAGCGGATCTGCGACAGTACTTGGGCGTTGTTCGGCGACGGCAAACTCACCAATCTGCCCGGTGGTATCGAACAGTATCTGCGCAGGCGGCATGAGCTCGTGGCCTCGGCGTCGCCCGTCTCTGCACCGAAACAGGCTGCCGCCGTGGGTGATTCCAATGCCGAATCACCCAGACTGTCCGCCGCCGAACACCGTGAGGCACGCAAGACGATGAATCGTCTTGAGCGCCAGATCGAACAGTTGTCGGCCAAAGAGGACAAACTGCACGCCGACCTCGTGGTGGCCGCAACCGATCCGGCGAGACTCGTCACCCTGAATACCGAACTCAAATCGGTTGTGGAACAAAAGGAAACCGCCGAAGCCGAGTGGCTCGAAGTCGCCGAACTCCTGGACTAGCGGCGTGGACGACACCATCGACACCGTGATCGACAACGACGGACTGCTCTCGCGGCTCGTGCATGCCTACCGGGCGCGTTTCAGCCTCGCCGGACTGTCGACGGCGCTGGTGATGCTGTGGCTGTCGGTGACGCCGTCGTTGCTGCCGCGGGACGCCCTGTTCCAGGGACTGATCAGCGCCATCTCGGCCGCCACCGGCTACCTGCTGGGTGTCTTCCTGTCGTGGCTGGTCCGGTACCTGATCTCCCGCGACTCGCCGTGGCCGGATCCGCGTCGGACACACTGGCTCGCGTTGATCGCGGTGGCACTGGCCGGCACACCGATCATGCTGTTCTGGTTTTCCCGCTCGCAGGACGAAATCCGCGACCTGATGGGGATGTCACACATGTCGTGGCATGCCTACCCGGCTATCGCGCTCGTCTCGCACATCGTCTTCGTCCTGCTGGTGCTGCTCGGCTGGGCGTGGGCCGACGCCGTGCGGGCGCTGACTCGCCGGCTCCGTAAGTTCGCCCCACCCCGGATCGCCGCCATCACCTCGGCGTTGCTCGTCGCGACGCTGACCGTCCTCCTCCTCAACGGTGTGGTCGCCAAATACTCGATGCGGGTGATGAACTCGTCGTTCGCCGCACTCAACGACGAGACGACCGCCGAATCCGAACCGACGACGTCGCCGCTGCGTTCGGGTGGGCCCGGTTCGCTGGTGACCTGGGATTCGATCGGGCTGCAGGGACGGGTGTTCATCGGGACCGGGCCCACTGTGGCGGATCTGGAACGGTTCAACGGTGCCCCGGCGAAAGAACCGGTCCGTTCCTACGTCGGCCTCGGAAGCGAGGGCGACCCGCGGGAGAATGCGAAGCTCGCCGTCGCCGAGATGGAACGCAGCGGCGCGTTCAGCCGCAAGATCATCGCGGTCGCGGGCACCACCGGCACCGGCTGGATCAACCGGTCGACCGTCGACTCGCTGGAATACATGTACAACGGTGACACCGCCACCGTTGCCATCCAGTACTCGTACCTGCCGAGCTGGTTGTCGTTCCTCGTCGACAACGAACGCTGCCGCCGCGCGGGGCAGGCATTGTTCGAGGCGGTGTCGGCGCGGGTCCGCAAGATCCCGGAAGCGCAGCGTCCCAAGCTGGTGGTGTTCGGCGAAAGCCTGGGCACCTCGGGAGCCGAGGCCCCGTTCGGCACCATCCCCGATATCGCCGCCCGCACCGACGGCGCGTTCTTCGCCGGCCCCATCGTCAACAATCCGGTGTGGAAGGCGACGCTGCGCGACCGGGACAAGGGCAGCCCGGAGCGGCTGCCGATGTTCGAGAACGGCGACCTGGTGCGCTTCGTCGCCAACCGTCACGACATCGCCGCCGCCGAAAAGCGGCCGTGGCCGAGCATAAGCCGAATCCTGTTCCTACAGCACGCTTCCGACCCGGTGGTCTGGTGGGATCCGGGAACCATTCTGCGCAAACCGGATTGGCTGCGCGAAAAGCGCGGCCCCGACGTCCACCCCGGCATCCGGTGGATACCGCTGATCACCTTCCTGCAGATCTCCGCCGACATGGTCGCCTCCGACAAAGTACCCGACGGCCACGGCCACAACTACTCCAGCGAGATCCCCTACGCCTGGCAGGCGATCCTCCAGGTCCCCGGCTGGACCGACGGCAAATCCGCCCGCCTCGGCCCGGAACTGGCCCGCTACTGAGCTTTCCTCGGGTATTGCCTCCGAATCATGTTGTCTGAGTTTGCTGTTGATCTCGGAAAACGAGATCAACAGCAAACTCACAAGAGGTAGCGGCGGAGATGGGTGGCGGTGTGGCCGGTGCCGTGATCGATCATCTTTTCGGGAGTGCCCTCGAAGACGACCCGGCCGCCGTGGTGGCCGGCGTCGGGGCCCAGGTCGATGATCCAATCGGCGGCGGCGATCACGTCCAGGTTGTGTTCGATCACGACGAGCGTGGAACCGCTGTCGACCAGACGGTCGAGCAATGCGATGAGGCGGGCGGTGTCGGCGACGTGCAGGCCGGTGGTCGGTTCGTCGAGAACAATGGGGTGTCCGGGCGTTCCGAGGTGGGTGGCGAGTTTGAGACGCTGGCGTTCACCGCCGGACAGGCTGGTGAGCGGCTGGCCGAGTGTCAGATACTCCAGGCCCACATCGCGCAGACCCATCAGCACTCGCACGATGGGCCGGGAGTCGAACCAGTCCAGCGCGTCGTCGACACTCATCTCGTAGACGTCGGCGATGCTCACCCCGTCGATCGTGATGGCCTGCGACTCCGGGGTGAACCGGCGTCCGCCGCACGCTTCGCACGGGGCGAGTACACCGTCCATGAACGCGAGGTCGGTGTAGATGACACCGTTGCCGTCGCATTCGGTGCACCCGCCCGTCGAGTTGGCGGTGAACAGACCGATCGGTGTGCCGGTCGTCTTGGCGAACAGTCGGCGGATCGGGTCGAGCATGCCGGTGAACGTGGCCGGGTTGGATCGGCGTGAGCCGCGGATCGGCCGCTGGTCGATCACCACCGTGCCGGGTTCGGCCTGCGGGAGGTGACCGAGGATCAAGCTACTCTTCCCCGATCCTGCGACGCCGGTGACCACGGTCATCACCCCGCGCGGAATCCGGGTATCGACGTCGCGCAGGTTGTGCGTGGATGCACCGGTGATGGTGACCCAGCAGTGTGGTGCCCGGCGCTCGCGCCCCGACGGACGTGGCTGGGCGAGGCCGCGGCCGGTGACGGTGCCGGCCTTGCGTAGTCCCGGGTAATCACCTTGGTACACAATGGCTCCGCCGATGGCTCCGGCGCCGGGTCCCATATCGATGAGGTGATCGGCGATCGCCATGATGTCCGGGTCGTGCTCGACGACCAGCACCGAGTTGCCGCGGTCGCGAAGCTCGCAGAGCAGAGCGCCGAGTGCCGCAACGTCCCGCGCATGCAGTCCCACCGTCGGCTCGTCGAATACGTACAGCATGTCCGCGAGCGCGCTGCCCAGGTGCCGCACGATCTTGATGCGTTGCGCCTCACCGCCCGACAGCGTCGATGTGGCCCTGTCCAGGCTCAGGTACCCCAGGCCGACGGTCACCATCCGCTGCAGGTGCACACGGAGACTGTCGATCAACGGCGCCACAGCGGGTACGTCGAGCCCTGCGACGAGCGTGGCCAGGTCGCTGATCTGCATCGCGTTGCAATCGGCGATCGACAGTCCACCGATCATGCTGCCGCGCACCGCTTCCGACAGGCGGGGACCCCCCCCGTCGGGGCAGGGCCCCCGGGGGACGATACGCTCGGACGCCCCCCCTTGCGCACCCCTTGACGGATTGGGGTCGCGGCGGAGATAGATGCGGTTGAACCGGCTGATCACGCCCTCGTAGGTGCTGCCGACCGCATCGATCCCGGCGGGAGCGTGCAATTCACCGGCCGGCGCGTAGAGCAGGATGCGCCGTTGCTCGGGTGTGTAATCACCGATTTTCATCGCCGGATCGAAGAATCCGGATTTGGCGTACGCCTTCCACATCCACTGGCCGGGTGCGAACATCGGAAAGTCGATGGCGCCGTCGTCCAGCGACTTCGTGTCGTCGATCAGCGCGGCCTCCACCACCCGGGCGGTCACCCCGAGTCCCTCACAGCCGGGGCACATCCCGGCCGGATCGTTGAAGCCGTACGCATTCGAATACCCGACGGCCGGTTGGGCGATCCGCGAATACAGCAGCCGTAGGCGAGCACCGATATCACTGATGGTGCCCACCGTCGACCGTGGTCCGCCGCTGAGACGTTTCTGGTCGACGACGATCACCGCCGACAGATTCTCCAACAGGTCGACGTCGGGGTGGGCGTAGCTCGGCATCCGGGACTGCACGAACGCCGAGAACGTCTCGCTCAGCTGACGTGCCGACTCGGCGGCGATCGTGTCGAACACCAACGACGACTTGCCCGACCCCGACACCCCGGTCACCACCACCAACTGATGCTTCGGGATGTCGACGTCGATGTTTTTCAGCGAGTTCTGCCTGGCTCCCCGAACCCGGATCATATTGTGTGATGAGCCGCCCATGACACGCAGGTTGCCCCTGATTGCGGACAGCCACTGTCCGCGACTACACCGTCACTGTTCGATCCACGCCTACCCGCTGCACGAACCCCGGGTCGTGTGACACCAGGATCAGCGCGCCCTGCCAGCGGGCGAGGGCGTAGGCGAGCTGCTCGACGGTGTCGATGTCGAGGTTGTTGGTGGGTTCGTCGAGGATCAGCAGTTTGGGCGTGGGCCGGTGCAGCAGGGCCGACGCGAACGCCGCCCGGATACGTTCTCCGCCGGACAGTTCCGACAACAGCTGATCACCGCGCCTGCCGCGGAACAGGAACCGGGCGAGCTGGGTGCGGATCTCGTACTCACCGACGTCCGGGTTGGCGGCGGTGAGGGCCGCCACCAACGACTTCGACTCGTCGTCGAACTGAAGGCGTTGCGGCAGATAGGCGTACGGGACGCAGATCGCCTCAGCGGTGGACATCAGCGAGCGCAGCAGCGTGGTCTTGCCCGAGCCGTTGGGTCCGGAGACGGCAACCCTTTCGGGGCCAAGCAGTTTCAGGCGATCATCGTCGACCACCTCGGCGCGGCTTGCGAGCGTCACCTCAGGGAGCGCGATGCGTGCCGATGCGTCGGCGCGGACCCCGTCGCGGGCCTCCTGTAGCCGGTCGGCGGCCGCGATCACGTCGTCGCGGTGCCTGCCCGCGAGCTTCCCGGCGGCGATCTCGGCCGCGTTCTGCCGCAGGCCCATAATGATCTTGGGTACCCGCTTCTCCCGCTCCGCCTTTCGGGCGGTGCGCTCACGCCGGGCGAGTTTGATGTTGGCCTCCTCCTTCTCCCGTTTCTGCTTGGCCAGATCAGACCGGGCGTCGCCGACCGCGGCCAGGGCAGCTTCGTGTTCGGCGTCGAGGATCTCCCGGTACATTGAGTATGGCCCACCGAACAGCCGGATCGACCCGTCGTGCAACTCCAGCGTCGCTTCGACACGTTCGAGCAGTTCCAGGTCGTGGGTCACCACCAGCAGCACGCCGGAGAACTGGTCGATCATCCGGAAAAGACTTGCCCGGGAACGGGAATCGAGATTGTTGGTGGGTTCGTCGAGCAGCAGCACCGACGGCCGGCGCAGCAGTGCTCCGCAGATCGTCAGCAGTGTGGCCTCGCCACCGGACAGGGAGTTGACGGTCCGCTGTAGATCCTCATGCGGCAGACCGGATTCGGCGAGCATCGCGCGGGCGCGCTCCTCGATGTCCCAGTCGTCGCCGATGACCTCGAAGTCGGCAGGATCGACCGATCCGGCCTCCACACGGGAGAGTGCAGCGAAGATCGGGGTGATCGCCAGGACGTCGGCGACGGTGCGAGTCGGGTCGGCCTGCGGGTTCTGTGCGACGAACTCGACGTCGCCGACCGTGGTGACACTGCCCGTCGCGGGGCGCAGATCACCGGCGATCAGCCGCAGTAAGGTGGTCTTCCCGGCGCCGTTGGAACCGACCAGCGAATGCGTGCGGCGGTCGACGGAGAACGACAAGCCGGTGAACACCGGCGTACCGTCAGGCCAGGAAAAACTCAGATCAGAAACGGTGAGGGCGGTCGAAGGGACAGGAACAGTATGGTTTTCGGACATGACAACTCCAGAAGTGACTCGATGAGGCGACGCGAAGATGCGTCGATTCGGGGCACTTCAGTCATTCATTCCGAGAATCAGCTCCTAGTACTACAGCCGTAGATCGGGAGTGGTGACGATCACGCGTGTGTTTACGCT
>NZ_CALLZT010000127.1:0-10182 GCF_937858515.1 uncultured Gordonia sp.
TGATCCCTGAGGCCGAAGCGACGAAGTCGCGAGGGTCGCGAAGGGTCCGGTGACCTTCCGCGCCTGACGCGACCACCTCACGGCAATGCCGCAAGCGCGGCCTCGACGTCGGCCGACTACTCGCCGACGGACGCCGGGACCGGGTTGTCGACCGGCGGCACCCGCAGGTCCACCTGAGAGCCGACCGCGGCGTCGAGCACGTGCATGCACATGTCGTGGCAGGTCTCCAGGGAGATCCGTTCATCGACCAGCGCGGCGAGCGCGGCCTCGCGGACGAAGGTGATCCAGCCGGCGAATCCGACCTCGGCCGGCGCCCGAACCGGCCCGTGCACACCGGCGGCGTCGAGAAATCCGGCACACAGGGCTTCCATGTTCTCGTTGACCGGACCACGCACCGCGGGATCGGCCGAGATCGAACTGCGGTTGGAGATCAGCACCAGTGGCAGACACGTCCGGAAAAAGTCGATGTAGGCGACCAGCGCGGCCTCCACCCGATCACGCACCGTCGGCGCCTCCGCGGTGACCACCACCTGCCGCAGCTGCACGTGCACCCGCTGCCAGATGGCCCCGAAGTACTCGGCCCTGGTGGGAAAGTAGTGGTACAGCAGGCGCCGCGACACCCCCGCCGCCAATGCGATGTCTTCCATCGAGGTCTCCTCGAACGGCCGTTCGCTGAACACCCGCTCCCCGACGTCGAGCAACTCCGCTCGACGTTCCTCGGGAGTCAGGCGTTGTCGAGGCGGCATCCGGTCATCGTAGTAGGGTCGGCACCCACGTGCGAATGCCGCCTACGGCCGCGCGCTAATACCGCCTACGGCGTGGGTACCGGAACCTCCCCCGACGGTGTCGTCGGTGTGGCCGACGGGGTCGGTGCCGGAGCACTATTGGAAGCGGGATCGCGGCCCAGTCCTGGAATCGGCTTCGCACCGGACGGCACCGAGGTGGTCACCTCCACCTTGCCGCGGAATGAGTCGTCGGTGATGACGTCGATCGAGTTGATCAGCCACCGGCCGTCGTCCTTGGTCATCGAGTAGGTGAGGCGGCTCGGATTGATCTGGACCAGCTCGTTGCCACCCCGGGTCACCGACTGGTTGATGAACAGCAGCACGGTGGCGGTGTCGCGGGTGCTCGTGACCACGCCCGCATCCTGGATGATCACCTCCGAGATGATCTTCTGCTTGCCCACCTCGGCCACCAGGTTGGTGTCGGAGATGATCTTGTCGTACTGCGCCTTCGCGTCGCCGGTCACCACCTTTCTGGACCGTTCGACATGTGCGGCAACGTTTTTCGGCGTGTATCCGAACATCGTCGTCACGTAGTCACGGGCAGACGACAGCGCCGAGTCACGGGCCTGCTCGTCGGCACGGGCACCGAGGTAACGCACGCCGAGCACGATGGCCGAGGCGGCCGAGGCCACCAGCAGCACGGCCAGTACGGCCGCCGTCAGCCGTCCCCGACGGCTGACGATGCCGAGCTTCTCAGGCAGTGTCGTCTCTGTCTGGGCATTTCCCGCCGGCACTAGGTCACCCACTCGAAGTTCGTCATCTTGAGTTGGCCGTTGATCCGGGTCATGTCGACGCGCCAGCGGAACGTCTGATACTCCGGCGCGGCCTTGCCGTCGAGGGAACGCTGTTCCCAGCCGTACACCATGATCACCGAACCCTCGTCGGCGGTCGCGTTGGTGACCGCCGACGACAGCACAGTCGTCTTGGTCTCCACATTGGTGGACTTGACCAGACTTGTAACCTGCTCGATCGAATCGGAGATCTGCGTCCTGGCGCGGCCACTGGTCTGCTGCTCCAGCGTCTTGAGCGCGTTGTCGGTGGTCTTCGGGCTGAAGCTGGTCAAGTTGACGATGACCTGCGAGGCGAAGTCCGAATACTCGGCCCGCAACCGGTCCTTCGTGTCGTGCCTGGCGATGCCGACGGCGGCCAGCACGGCCACGACGGTACAGGCGACGATCACCACGACGCTTACCGCGAGGACGATCGCCCGCAGCGGCACGACCGACCTGCCGCGATAGGCGACGGCCGAGTCCTTGGATGTGTCTGCCGATCTGGTCCGGGGCAGCCGACGGTCACGGTACCCGCGCGAGCGCTCAAGCTCGGATGGGTCCGGTCCCTTCTCCTGGTCCCCTGTATCGGCCTCACCTGTATCGGCTTCCGCGGCGTCCGCTTCCGCGGCATCTGCCTCTGCTTCCGCGGTGTCCTCTGTGGTTTCGGCTGCCGTATCCGAGTCCGGCGTCGACGGCTGTTTCTTGGTGCCCCGGCGCAGCGGTGCACTGCGCACGGGACGCACCGGCGTGGCCGCCGACGGCGTCCCGGATTCCGCAGAAGTCCCGGACTCCGACGAAGTCACGGATTCCGTAGAATTCGCGGACTCCGAAGAGGTCACGGATTCACTGTCCGGCTGATCAGGCTCTGCCATGTAGTGGCGCTTCCTCCTGGCTTCTGCTGACCGGTACCCGCGTTGTACGTTTTACCGTCCGGTCCGATGAAATCCCCCGACACCGGATCGTAGGTGGTGCTGTACACGGACGGCTCATCGGTCGCGTTCGACGGTGTTCCCGGAACGACCTCGCCACGGACGGACGCCGGTCCGATCTTGACGTCGCTGGTGCGGAACGCGTCGTTGGTGCCGGGATCGGGTTTGTACCCGGTCCGGCATTCGGCCGGGGTGGGGGCACGCCGGCCGGGGAACTCGACGCAAGGATAGTTGCGTGCGCCGCGGACCGCGATGTTGGAGTTCTGCGGCACCCGGCACAGCATGCCCGACGGCAGTTCACGGGCGTTCTGCTCCGACGGCCACCGCCACTCGTCCTTCGGCAGATAGCCGATACTGCACGGTGCGCGGTCGTTGATGCCGAGCGCGAACGTCACGTTGGCGCCGTACCGCACCGACCCGGTGTTCAGCGCGGTGATCAGTGACCCGATCAGCCGCGGATAGATGGTCACGATCTGCCGCATGTTGGGCAGATACACCGCCTGAGTGCGGGCGATCACGCCGAGGTTGGACACCAGCAGCGGATAAGACTGGTCGAGCGAGGCGAACAGCTGCCGGCTCTGCTCCGCGACGCCTGGCCCGCGGCGCAGGATGTCGGTGATCTCCGGCCGGTTGGCGCGCAACTGGTCGGTGACCTTGGTGACGTTGCGGGTCCACGCGCGGATCTGACCGGTCGTACGGGACTGGGTCGCCAGCAGCGGACCCGTCTGGTCGATGAGGTCGACGAACGGTTGCGAGTTCTTGTCGGCCTCGTCGACGAACAGCGCCATCGAATCGAGGAGACGTTGCAGCTGTTCGCCGGTGCCGTTGAATGCGGTGAACGCCTCGTCGACCAGCGTCCGCAGGCCGCTGCTGCCGATGTTGTCGAGCAGCGCCTCGGCCTGATCGAGCATCGTCGCGATCTCCATCGGCACGTTGTCGCTGCTCACCACGGACCCGTCGCGCAGAACCGCACCCGACTTGGTATCGGTGTCCTGCTCGTCCCGGTCTCCGTCCCTGCCGTCCCCGTCCCTGCCGTCCCCGTCCCTGTCGTCGAGGTTGTCGCGGTTGCCGGACAGGTCGCGGACCGGCGCGAACTCGACGTACTGCTCACCGATCGCCGACACGCTGCGCACCGCCGCGGGCATCGACGCCGGGATCTTGGTGCCGCTGTCGATGACCAGGGTCGCCGCGACACCGTCACCGGTCAGCCGGACCGACGTCACCTTGCCGACGTTGACGCCGCGGAAGGAGACATTGGCGTTCTGGTACAGCCCGCCCGTGCTGGGGAGGTTGAGGGTGACCTTGTAGCTGCCGATCCCGAACATCGACGGGATACGGATGTAGTAGACCGCCATCGAGATCACCGCGATCACGGTGATGACACCGAAGATGATCAACTGGGTGCGGACGAATCGCGTGATCCTCATCAGCGCTCACCTCCCTGCGGCGTGGTCTTCTGCGTGGTGGTCTTCTGCGTGGTGGTCTTCTGTGCGGTCGTCTTCTGTGTGGTCGTCTTCTGGGACTCGCTCCTCTTGGATTCTCCGGTGCGGGAGTCGGGCACCTCACCGCCGTCCAGGGGCGCGGTGAACGGGTTGAGGCCGCGTTTGGCACCCGCGGCGGGCTTGCCGACGACTCCTTCGGGACCGGTGAACCGGGCCGTCACGAACATCGACCTGCTCAGTCGCGACGGGGTCAGGTCCAGCACGAGATCGGAGTTGACGTAGTCGCCCTTGATCATCTTGGGGATCGTCGGCTCGTAGAACGGGAACGTCAGCAGGATGTTCAGCGATTGGGTCAGCGCCGGACCGGTCTGTTGCAGCTGGTCGATGGCCGGCTCGAGGTTGGCCACGATCGTCTCGATGTCGTCGCTGTTGGCCTTGAGCACCTTGTTGACCGTCTCCGACAGCGTCGACATCGCCCCGAGCGTATCGGTGAAGTTCTTGCGCTGATCGGTGAGCAGCCGCAGGATCTCGGGACTGTCTTTCAGCGCCTGCCGCAGCGTGGGCTGCTGATCGTTGACCGCGGCAGCAAGCCTGTCGAGGCCTTCGGTGGCGGCGATGATGTTGTCGCGCTGTCCGTTCAGCTCGCCCACGAGGTCGTCGAGACGCGGGATTAGTTTGCTCAGCGTCTTACCGCGGTCGCCGAGCATGTCGCTCATCTCGTGCACGATGTCGCCGAGCTGGCTCAGCCCGCCGCCGTTGAGCACCACCGACAGCGAACTGAGCACCTGCTCGGTCGTCGGATAGGTGCACAGCGCCACCTGCTGGGCGGCGTTGACGTCGGGAACCTGCGGCACCGACGGATCGGTGACGATGTTGGCCTGCTCGGGACACGCGGCAAGCGGGATCCGGTCGCCCGCCCTCAGATACCCGCCTTCGGGTTTGTCCGGCTGCACGATCGCCAGATGCGACGACCCGAGTGCGCTGGTCATCGCGACCATCACGTGCGAACCCCGCGGGACCTTCACCCCGCGGTTGAGCCGGATCGTCAGCGCGGCGTTCCAGTCGTCGGCGACCTTCATCTCGCCGACGCTGCCGACGGTCGAGTCGTCCAGCAGCACCGGGGCGTTGTTGACCAGCCCCGCCGCCGACGGCACCAGGGCGCTGATGGTGTAGGCGCCGTCGTCAGTGCCCTGGGCACCCGGCACCGGCAGCGAGTTGACGCCGTCGAACGTGCAGCCGGCTGCGGTCACCGTCATGGCCAGCGCGGCAGCCGCAGCGGCGAGTTTCCTGCGCGCAGTCATGCTCCCGCGCGTCATCCTGCAGCCCCGAACGGTACGAGCAGGCTTTCCAGCGGGCTGCCCCTGTTGTGTTTGCGTGTCTGCTCATCCATCCGGGCCACACCGGCCTGGGCCCGAGCCTTCACGTCGGCGTTCTGGTAGATGATCTGGCTCGGCTTGGCCGTGGCCGCCGACACCGGATTGGTCAGGAACGGCGGATAGTTCATCGAAATCGATGACACGACCGGCGCCAGCACGTCGACGCAGTGGTCGATGTCGGCCTTGGTGGTTCCGGGGCGGGCGGTCGAGTCCATGGTGCCGCACAGCAGCGTGATCAGGTTGGTGCCCATCCCGAGACCGAACACACCCGACAGCGATCCGGTCAGCGGGTTGTAGATGTTCTGGAAGTTGGCCAGCTGGTTGGGCGCCGAATGCAGCAGCCCGCGCAGTTGTTCGTCCTTGTCGGCGACGATCTTGGTGGCATCGGCGAGCTTGCCGACGGATTCGGTGAGTTCGGCGCCGTTGCGGTCGATGAACGACTTCACATCGGTCACCGCCGAACTCAGGCCCTCCAGCGCGTCGCCGAGCTCGGTGGCGTTGTCCGAGAGCACCTGGCTCACCGACGCGATCCGGCCGTTGAACTGCACCAGCTCCTCATGACTCTGCGACAGCGCCTCGGTGAGTTTCTGCAGGTTGCGCACGGTGCCGAACAGGTCACCGCGGTTCGCCGACAGCGTGCCCATCAGGTCGGACATCTCGGTGACCGAGCGCCGGATGGCCTCGCCGTTGCCGTCCAGATTCCGGTTCAGCACGTCGACGGCCTCGGCGGCCGCGCCCCTGTCGACGATGTCGCTGCCCTTGCCATCGGTCTCCGGGCCGAGCGACTCGCTGAGTTTGCTCAGCTGCGCCTTGATGTCGTCCCACTCCATCGGGACGGCGGTGCGTTCCATCGGAATCGTCGCATTGTTCGCGAGCTTCTCGCCGCTGGAGAACACCGGCGTGAGCTGTACGAATCGGCCCGTCACCAGGCTCTGGGCGACGATCACCGCCTTCGCGTCGGCGGGGATGTCGACGTCCTTGTCGACGCGCAGCACGACCTTCACATCACCCTTACGCGGGGTGATCGAGTCGACGGTGCCGACGTTCACGCCCAGCACGCGCACCGGATCGCCCTTGTATAGGCTGGCCGCCACCGGGAAAAACGCGGTGTAGGTGTTGGTGGTGGCGGCTTTGAACCACCGGTAGCCGCCGAGCGCGATCACCGCGAGCGCGGCCAGCGCCACCGCGATCACCACCGTTTTGGTGGCGCCGCGTTTGTTGATGCTCACCATGCCCTCAGCCCCCCTGCCGTGCCGGGCTCAGCGTCGCCGCCGGCGGTTCGACCGTCTTGGTGTTCGTCGGCGGTGCCGGTTTCGGATAGGTGGGCGACGGCGCGGCCGGCCGCTTCGGGTCGGAGCCCGCAGGCGGTGCCAGCTCCCAGTTCGACGGCAGCGGCGGGAACTGCGTGTACTTGATGAAGCTCTCGAAGGCCTGCGGATACTTGCGCGCCAGCACCTTCATGAACGAGGACGTGTAGTCGCCGAACGTGGGGATTCCCACCAGCGAATCGAAGTTCGGTCCCGATGCGACGGCCTCGCCGAGCGAGTTGGCGAACGGTCCGAGCCGGTCGATCGTCTTCTTGAGGTCCTGCTCCTTGTCGGTGAGCACCGTCAGCACTCGCTGCAGCTTCTCCTGTACAGGCTTGAGCTGCTCGTTGTTGTCGGAGATGAATCCGCTGAGCTGCTTGGTGAGGTCGCGGACGCCGGTGATCAGCTTGGCGAGCGCGGCCCGGCGCGTCTGCACCTCACCGACGAGGCTGTTGGCGTCGATCAGCAGGGTGTTGATCTGCTCGCTGCGCTTGGCCACCACCGACGACACGCTGTCGGCCCTGCCGAGCAGGTGCCGCAGGGCGACGTCGCGATCGTTGACCGCCTTGGACAGCCGCGTCACCCCGTCGACCGCGCCCCGCACCTGCGACGGTGTTTCGGCGAACGTGTCGGTGAGGGTGCGCAGAGCCTCGTTGAGCTGGTCGGTGTCGGTGTCCTTGAGCTTGTGCGCGGTCGTGTCGAGCGCATCCTGCAGCGAGTACGGTTCCGAGGTCTGTGCGGCCGGGATCTCGTCGCCCGGCCGCAGCAGTTCGCCGCCGTGCGGGATGAGCGTCAGGTTGCGCCGCCCGAGCACGGTCTCGGTCTTGATCGCCGCCTGCGACTGATTGCCGAGGACCACGTCGTCCTTCATCCGGAACGACACCTTGACCTTGGTTCCGTCGGGTGTTTTGGCCAGCTTGACGCCCTCGACCGCGCCGACCTGTACCCCCGACACCATCACCACGTCGCCGGTGCTCAGGCCGCCGGCGTCGTCGAAGTAGGCACTGTAGGTGCTGACGGGCGACAGGTACGGCAGTTTGTCCATCTGCAGCGCAGAGACCACCACCAGCGTCACGACGACGATGCCGATCATGCCGACAGCGGCACGGCTGCGGCCGCCACGCTTGGTGGTGCGCGCGACGTCGGCCTCGTCGGACTCGGTGCGAGCTGCCGTGAACAGGCCCTCGCCCCGTGCCTGGTGTTCCCCGGATGTCTCGTGTTCGCTCACTGCGGCGCGCACCTCCCCTGCGCCTGCGTCTTGTCGCCGGTCACATCGATCGCGGTGTAGAACACCTGCGTGTTGCCCGGGCCGCCGATGAGCAGCCGGATGCGGCAGAAATAGATCTGCAGCCACGCACCGTAGCTGCCCAGGTTGGCCAGCTTCTTGTAGTCCTCGGGCAGCCGCGACAGCAGGTTCCGCAGGAACGGTTCGGCCTTGAGTACTTCCTCGGAGACCCGTCCGGTGTTGTGCACGACCTTCTGCAGGTCGGGCCGGGTGGTGCTGAGCAGGTCGGCCATCCCGTTGGTGAGCTGGGACGTCTGGGTAAGCGCAGTACCGATCACATCACGCTGCGACGCGAGTCCGGTCACCAATTGCTGCAGCAGGTCGACGCTGGAGTCAAAGCCCTTCTTGTCGTCCTCGACGGTGCCGATCATCGTGTTCAGGTTGTCGATCACGTCGCCGATCAGCTGATCGCGGTCGGCCAGCGAATCGGTGAACTGGGCGGTGCTCTTGAGCAGGTGGGTGAGCGCGGGTCCCTGACCCTGGAACACCTCGATCAGCGACGCGGTGAGCTGGTTGGCCTCGTCCGGGTTCAGACTGCGCAGCAACGGCTTGAACCCGCCGACGAGGTTGTCCAGATCGAGCGCGGGCTGCGTCTGCTCCACCGGAATCCGCGCGCCGTCGGCCAGGCGCGGCCCGGCCGCACCGGGTTCGCGGCGCAGTTCCAGGTAGCGGTCGCCGGTGAGGTTCTCGTACCGGATCAGTGCCTTCACCGACTTGGGGACGCTGTACTTGTCGGCGACGGTGAACTTGAGGACGGCCTGATTGTCGCGGTTGAGCGACACATCCGACACCGTGCCCACCTCGACGCCGGCGATCTCCACCGACGAGCCGGACTTGAGCGCCGACGCGCTGGTGAACACGGCCGTGTACTCGCGTGTCGAGCCCGACCGGTACTTGCTGAACACCACCACCAGGGCGACGAACACCAGCACCATCACCACGACGAACGATCCGAGTTTGATGATCGTGGCGCGGAAGGCACGGGCGCGCTTGGCACCGGGATCGTTCTTGCGGGTTGAGTCAGCCACGTGGCGGCTCCCCGAACATGAGCTGGAACAACTTGGTCGAATCGGCCTTCGGTTTGGTGCGCGGTTGGTACGGGTAGTTGGCGTTGTCGGTGACGTAGAACTTCATGTGCTCGGTCGACGACGGATTGCTCAGACCGGTCTCACAGGTCGGCGGTCCGTCGCCGCGGACCTGCGGCAGGTCGTACGGGTACTGGTACGGGTCCTTGCCCGGCATGATGCTCGCGTCCAGTTTGAGGAACGGGAACTGCTTGTCGTCGCCCATGTACGGTCTGGCCAGCTCGCCGGCCGACGCCGCGGTGCTGATGAAGCACTTGATGCCCGGCGACTGATAGCCCAGCAGTCGCGCCACCGGATTCAGGTCGTGCAGCGACCGGATCAGCGTGTCGACGCTCGGCGCGACGACGCCGTTGACGGTATTGGCCATGCCGGTGGCATTGATGAGCAGTGCGTCGAGATTGGCCGAGTTGTCGACGAGGTTGTTGCCGATGACGGTGAAATTGTCGACCGTACGCATCAAGTCGTTGGTGACATCGGCGTACACGTTGGTGACGGCGGCCGCCTCGGTGAACATCCGGTTCAGTTCCGGAAGATGCTTGTTGGTCTTGCCGAGCAGCGAGGTGAGCTGTATCAGCGATTTGCCGACCTTGTCGCCGCGCCCCGACAGGGCGGTGTCGACGGCGCCGAGGGTGGCGTTGAGTTTGTCCGGCTGCAGGTCGGCGAGCACGGTGACCAGTTGCTGGTACACGGTGTTGAGCTCGACGACCACATGATCGGCGGCGATCACCTGACCGCGGCGCAGTGTGCCCTGGGGCCCTTCCTCGGGAACCGTCAGGTTGACCGCCTTCGCACCGAAGATGGTGTTGGATTTGATCTCGGCCGTCACGTTGGCCGGGATCGACGACATCTGGTCGGAGTCCATATCCAGCTTCAGGATCGCCTGACCGTCGCTCTCGCCGACCGACTTGACGCGCCCGACGGTCACCCCGCGCAGTTTCACCTTCGCGTCGGAGTTCATGACCAGTCCGGCCCGCGGCGAATGCAGGGTGACCTGCTCGGTGGACTTGAACGACCCCATGAACTGTCCGGCCGCACCGACGATGAGGGCGGTCAGCCCGCCGACCATGATCAGCGCCGCGGTCTTGCGAACGGCGTTGCTACGCACCTGCTTGTTACTCACCTTCGCATCACCCGGCGAGGTTGAAATGGCCGTCGGAACCGTAGATCGCCAGCGACGTCAGCAGCGTGATCACCACGACCACC
>NZ_CALLZT010000128.1:0-2187 GCF_937858515.1 uncultured Gordonia sp.
CTGAATCGCCCCGAGTTCGATGCACACGTGGTTATGGGTGTGCAGCCTCTGGTTGGGCTGTGTTCGTAGCGTAGTAGAGGTTCTCGTATTCGATGGGTGGGATGCGGCCCAGGCGGTGCATGATGCGGTCGGTGTTGTACCAGTGGACCCAGTCGGCGGTGAGTAGTTCGACGTCGGCCAGCCGATCCAGGGGTCCGCGCCGAAACGGTGAGTCTGCACGCACAGCTTCGGTTTTGTACAGGCCGATGGTCGTTTCCGCCAGAGCGTTATCGAATGCGTCGCCGACGCTGCCGATGGAGGGCACCAAACCGGACAAAGACAGGGTTTCCCCGAACCGCACCGACGTATACTGCGACCCCGCGTCCGAGTGGTGAATAGTGTTGCCCAACAATGGATTACCTTCATTGCATCGAAGTTGCGCCGCGTGCCGGATTGCCTGGCGGACGAACCGATCCTCCTTGCCGGCCGAGCAGGTCCAACCCACGACCCGCCCGGCGTAGGCATCGATGGCAAACGCGGTGTAGACGAACACCCCCGAAGACAATCGGACGTAAGTGAAGTCCGCGACGAGCAGCATATTGGGTGCGGGCACCCGGAACTGCCGCCTGACCAGATCGGCCGCCCGCGCCGCTGCCGGATCAGCGATCGTGGTGCGGACCTTTCTGTGACGGGTCACCCCCTGCCACCCGTTTGCCCGCATCAGGCGTTCCACGGTGCAGCGGGCCACCGTGATGCCTTGGCGTTGCAGGTGGGCCCACATTTTCGTGGCCCCGTACAACGATTCTGGTGCGCGTCGGCCAGCCTGGTCTGGTTCGTAGTAGCCAGCCAATACCTCGGTGATGACGGTGTCCCACAGTGTCCGCGCAGACGGGGGTCTGCTCAGCCACGCGTAGAAGGTTCTCGGGGCGATCGTGCAGCCGTGCTCAGAGAGCACGCGGCAGATCGGAGCGACCCCGAACCGAGCCCGATGCTCGGCGATGAACGCACAGATCAGCGGTGTCGCGGGTCGCTCTCCCGCACGAAGAAACTCGTTGCCGCCTTGAGGATTTCGATCGTTTCCTCAAGCTCACGGTTCTTGCGTTTGAGCTCCCGCAACTCGCGCACCGTATCGGTGGGCACCCCGTCACGGGCCCCGGTATCGACCTCGGCCTGATTGACCCACCGGCGCAGCGTTTCGTAGGACATCCCCAACCGCTTGGACACCGCCACGATGCAAGCCGTGCGAGTGCTGTATTCCTCGCCATGATCGGTCACCAACCGGACCGCACGGACCCGGAACTCTTCGTCGTACTTCTTCGGCATGATGCGAACTACCTTCCCTCGAAAGAAGGTGTGCATCAAAGTCGGGGCGATTCATACCGACTACGTCTACTTGTGGGTCGACGGCATCCACCTCAAGGTTCGCCTGGACCAGGAGAAGCTGTGTCTGCTGGTGATGCTCGGTGTGCGCGCTGACGGCCGCAAGGAACTCGTCGCGATCACTGATGGCTACCGGGAATCGACCGAGTCGTGGGCTGATCTGTTGCGCGACTGCAAGCGGCGCGGGATGACCGCCCCGGCGCTGGCCGTCGGCGACGGGGCCCTGGGGTTCTGGAGGGCGGTGCGGGAGGTGTTCCCGTCTACCAAGGAACAACGCTGCTGGTTTCATAAGCAGGCCAATGTGCTTGCTGCCCTGCCGAAATCAGCACACCCGTCGGCGCTGGCGGCGATCAAGGACATCTACAACGCCGAGGACATCGACAAGGCCCAGGTCGCGGTCAAGGCGTTCGAGGTCGACTTCGGCGCGAAGTACCCCAAGGCTGTCGCCAAGATCACCGACGATTTGGACACTCTGCTGGAGTTCTACAAATACCCGGCCGAACATTGGATCCACTTGCGCACGACGAATCCGATCGAAAGTACCTTTGCCACAGTGCGTTTGAGGACGAAGGTCACCAAGGGGCCGGGATCACGAGCGGCCGGACTTGCGATGGCCTACAAGCTGATCGACGCCGCCCAGACCCGCTGGCGGTCCGTCAACGCCCCGCACCTGGTCGCCCTGGTCCGCGCCGGCGCGGTCTTCCACAAGGGCAAGCTCCTCGAACGACCCACCGACATCACCCCACCAACACCGCCTTCAAACGGTGACGAGAGCACCGGAACGGAGGTCGCCTGAAACACCCCGATCCACAGGTATTGACAATTCCT
>NZ_CALLZT010000129.1:0-22607 GCF_937858515.1 uncultured Gordonia sp.
AGCACGCGGCACACCACCAGGCTACACCCTCAACGACCTTAACTGAACGGTATTGCGTCTAGGCGGTGTCGTCGGCCACCACTTCGGCAAGGTTCACCGGCAGCCGGATGCGTTCCTGCTCCAGCCTGACGCCGCGGCCGTGCACGTCCTCGACCAGCTCCCGGTACAGCGCCGATTCGGCCTCCGTCAGATGCCGTAGCGGCCGGTCCACGGGCGACGATTCGGTGCCCCACTGCGTGCGATGGGCCAGCAGCGTCGGCCTGTCCATCAGAAACGACCGGGTGTGCGGCGCGGTGACCCGGACGCGGTCGAGGATCGCGAAACCGTGCGTGTCCAGATCACCCCAGTAGTAGACGCGCTTGTCGCGCAGCCAGCCCAGACCGCCCACGGCCGCGGCCGCATATCCGCCACCGAATACGAGCACCGCCCGCGGACTCGCGGGGAACGACAGATACGTGGCGAGATTCTCCACGATCACCACGCTGTCCACGTCCAGCGGCATCCGGGCCAGGTCGGCGACCCGCACCTCCACATCATCGAAACCAGGCAGCGGTGAGGCGACGTCCGGATCGAGAAAGCGCAGGCGAATGCGAGCGGCTCCGGTGGCGAATCCGAAACGCCCGGCGATCGACTTCTCAGTGGTGTCGATGAGATCGGGGGCGACGACGAGCGGGCCGAGTTCGAGCAGAACGGTGCGGTGCGATTCGATGAACTTGGTGTCTATGCCGGGCGCGTCGACCTCCCGCAACTGCCGCCCGGATCCCGCGTTGGCCGCGATCCAGGTCAGGGCGGTGACCAGGTCGCCGAACTCGTCGCCGTGTCGCAGTGCGCGGCCGGGTTTGGCCGCGACCCACTCCCACAGCAAGGGATACCCCGACGCCTGGGCCAGCATCCGGGTGTGCCGTCGACGCTCGTCCGAGGTCCCCAGGAAACCGGTCAGCGCGGCGAGCGAGGTGACGCGCACCCGTGCGGGCAACTCGTTGACACCGAACTTGCGGCCACCGACCGTCCTGGTGAGCACTTCGATGTGGGGGGACCGGGCGGCGCGGTGCCAGGTGGTCACCCAGTCGCGTACCTCGTCGAACCGCTCACCGAGTTCGCCGGCCCGTGGTCCGCTGATCGGCACCTCCACCGTCTCGAACCTGTCGCCGCGGGCGGCGGCGGTGAGGTAGTCGCCACGATCCCAGCGTCTGCGCAGGCGCGCGGTGACATCGGCGGGGGTGGTCCAGCCGGTCATGTGCCTGTGTCGTCGCCGACGATCGTGATCATCTCCCGCAGATCTCGTTGCGTGCGGTACTCCTCGATGGTCAGGCATTGGAGCTGCGAGTTGCTGCCGGTCCGGTTCTCCACGTAACCGACCGACGACACGAACGGTTCGATCGTGTAGATCTTGGTCAGCGGCGTCACGATCAGCAATTGCAGGCCGAGCTTGCGGAACAGCGACAGGGCGTAGCGGGCGGATTCGTCCGATCCGCGGCCGAACGCCTCGTCGATCACTACGAACCGGTAGTCACGGGAAGCGGTTGCGCCCCACTTGAGCTCGAACTGATACGCCAGCGACGCGGCGAGGATTGTGTAGGCGAGCTTCTCCTTCTGCCCGCCCGACTTGCCGTCGGAGTCGGTGTAGTTCTCGAACTCGCGGTCGTCGTCGCGGAAGCGTTCCGATGCCGCGAAACTCACCCAGTTGCGTACGTCGGTGACATATCGGGTCCATTTACGGTCGATGTCGGTGCTGCCTTCGCGGCCCCGGAAACGTTCGACGAGAGCTTTGACCTCGAGGAACTTCTCCTCCGCGTAGTGGTCGTCGGCATCGGCGTCGAAGGTGCCGTCCGAGCATCGGCGCAGCCGTTCGCGGAACTCGCGGATCTCGGTGTTGGGTGATCCGGTGACCTCGAGCCGCACATAGCGTCCCGGGTTGTAGTCGATGCCGACCAACGATTCGTTGATGGTGTCGATCTTGCTGTGGATCTTCTGTTCCTCGGTGTCGAGTTTGGCCTTGAAGTGCGCGATGTCGCGGATCGCGTTGGTGTTCAGGTAGGTCTTGAACTCGGATTCGAACCGGGGCAGGTCGTCGTCGGCCAATCGCCTTCGCAGAGAGTTGAATTCATCGGCCGCGGCGATATCGGCGTCCATCTCGGTGGTCAGCACCGGATGGTTGCGTTTGAACTCCGACATCTTGTTGACCACCCGGGTCGCCAGAGTCTGGGCGCGCGCGGACTGCCGTTCGGCCTCGTCGGTGAGGTCGGCGGCCAGAGTGCCCTGCAGCGTGGCACAGCTCGCAAGGGTGAGCCGCCCGCCGCCGACGGACTTGTGGACGGCGGCGTCGATCGCCTCGGCATGATCGAGGTGGCGGGCAGCGTCGTCGGTGGCCAGGATCGCGCGCGCGTCGTCGCGTCCGGCGGTGGCCCGCGCCAGTGCGTCCTCGAGCCGGGAGATACTGCCGAGCAGGCGATCCCGGCGTCCCGTCGCCGCGGCGATCGCCTCGCCGGTGGTGGTGATCTCGGCGGTGATCTGGGCAAGCTGTTTCGACGCCTGTTCGAGTTGGGTCTTGCGCTCGCGCAGGGTCGCGGTCCTGGCCGCCTGCGACATCCAGTCGATGGCATCGAACGCGGTGAACATCGTCAGTTTGTCCAGTGCGGCCCGGCGCCGCTCCATCGAGGTCAGATGCTTTGTGTGCAAGCCGATCTCGGTGTCGACGCGATTCAGTTCGGTCTGGATGCGCTGTCCTTCGGCCAGTAGGGCCGCGATCTTCTGCTCGTTGCGCCAGCCCAGAACATAGTTGCGCCGGTCGTCGACGCGGAATCTGTCGTCCTTCTCATGCCTGCCACCGCCCGAACGGATCTGCCCGGTGGTGGTGACCGCGAATTCCTCGGTCCGGAACTGTTCGAGCGTCTCGGTGCAGATGTGACGGGCGCGTTCGTACAGCCTGCGTTCGAGCCAGTCGTAGAACGGTCCCTCCTTGATGTCGAGTTTGTGGGCGAGGGCGCCCGGCGGGGGAGTGCTCACGCCGTGCAGCGACGCCTTCGGCGGCACCTTGTAATAGACCACCCGGCCGCCGAGATGATGGCCGTTGATCCACGCGGACACCCGATCGTAGTCGTCCTGGGACACCAGCAAGGACAGACCGAAGCCACGCAGGACGCGTTCTGCCGCACCCTCCCAACGGGTTTCGTCGTCGCGGACACCGATCAGCTCGCCGACGAACGGGATCGACGCGGCGTCGGCGCCCACTCCGTCGCAGATCAGTTCACGGATACGCAGGTCGCGGTCGGGGATATTGGAGGTGCGCCCGCGCAGGCTCGCGATCTCCCCGGCCACCCGCTTGCCGTCGTCGGCGAGAGTTCTGCGGTCGACACCGAGTTCGGTAAGGGCGTTGCGCCGCTCGCTGATCTCGCCGTCGAGCGAGTCGATCGTGGCCGTCACCTCGCGTAGTCGCTGGTCGAACTGAATGCGGTCGGCCACCGACGGCAGTCCGGCGTCATCGAGGAGTGCGCTGTGGTGTGCGTGCCGTTCTGCCCGTTCGGATCGCTGCCGTTCGGAATCGGCGATCTGCTGTTCGAGCGCGGCGATCTGATCGCCGCCGAGTCCGGCCTGCTCGATCCGCAACCGGTCGAGCTGTGCCCGCAAGTCGGAGAGCTGGTCGTCGACGTCGGCGAGTTCGCTTCCGGCACTGCCCAGGTCACGATCGCACGCGCTGATATCGGCCTCGTGGAGCTCGCAGGTCCGCTCGGCGAAATAGAACCGGAGCGCCTCACGGCGGGCCCTGGCCCGCTCCGCCTTCGCCACATGGCCCGAGTAGGTGTCGTAGTCGTCGAGGAGGGGGGCGAGTTCTTCGAGCTGGCGGCGGGCCACCACGACGGCATCGTGAGCGGCGGTGAGGTCCTGGAAATGGGTGACCAGCCCGTCGACGAGAGAACCGGCGTCGAACGGTTCGAGCATGTGCTCGCGCACGAAGTCGTTGAGGTTGCCCACCGCCTTCATCGACACCGTCTGATGAAACAGGTCCATCGCCTGCCGGGACTTGATGCTCAGTGCCCGGCGGTAGTCGGAACTGTAGTCGGGAAAATGATCGTGGATGCGGGTCTTGCCCGCGCGCAGGCGTTTACGCAAGATCTTGAGGTCGGTCCCGAAGTCGGTGAAATCGGTGGTGATGTCGAGCGCCCGATCGGTGACGGTATAGAACCGTTCCGGTTGCCCGCCGTCGTTGCGCATCGAAAAGACCTGCGCGAGTGTGACCGTCTCGTCGAAGTCCTCGTTGACGAAGACTCCGAGGATCACCGAATAGCTCGATGTGCCACGCAGGGCCACCGGCCGCGACGTGCCCGTCATCTCGTTGCGCTCGGACTTGTAGTGGCCCAGCACATACGAGCGCAGGTCACGCTCGCGGGTGTCGGCGCCGGCGGCCTTGTTGTAGGCGACCCGGTTGGCCGGCAGTAACAGTGTGGTCACCGCGTCGACGAGAGTCGACTTGCCCGAACCGATATCGCCGGTGAGCAGGCCGTTGTTGCCGTCGAGCCGAAGCGTCCAGACCCGGGAGTCGAAGGTGCCCCAGTTGAGCACCTGAAAGGTGTGCAGCCGGAAACCGGCCTTGGTGTCGGAGGTCTGCAATTCGGTCGCGGAGAACAGTCCGGTCACGTCATCGTCCTTCGGTGAGTAGCCGCGCATATTCGGCGAGGTGGGTGTCGAGATCGGCGAGCCATTGCGCGTCGACGAACGCCTTGATCACCCGGCGCACCTCGAACTGCCTGTCCTGCTTGGGTATTCGCCGCACCAGGCCGAGGTCGGCGACCTTGCGCAACGCGGTGTCGATCTGGTCGGCCGCGCGTGCCTCGTTGGTGGTCTGCGGCAGGAACGGCAGCATCATCTCGGTGATCTGGTCGGCATCGAGGATGAGTCTGGTCCCGGTGTCGGAGGCGTCGAATTCGGCCAGACGTTTGCGCAGCAGCGCCAGCAGCAAGCTGGTGTGCAATGAAAGCTGGTGTCGTGGAACGAGCCTGGGAATGGACTGCTCGGCCAGATCCTCGTCGGACTTGGACCTGAGGTAGGCGTACCCTTCGGCCTCGTCGAGAATGACGGTCAGGCCCAGCGTGCCGACGTAGTCGGACACCTGCGCGGTCAGGCCGAGCAGATGCGGCCACACCGTTTCGTGAGTGTCGCGGTACACCACGCCCTTCATCAGGGCGGTGACTGCCACCGGCAGGCTCAGTTCGTTGCGGGGGACCGGTCTGCTCATCGGCGGGCGACTCCTGCCGTGGTGGCCGCGCGGGTGAAGATCACGCGCGGGATGCGGGCGGTACGGGTCACGCCGTCGTCGTCGGACCAGGTCACGGTGTCGGTGGCATTGTCATCGAAGGTCTTCGCGAACGCCGCGTCATCGAGTGCGAGGTAGGTGACCAGCTCTGCCAGACCCTGGCGCAGCGGAGCCGTCGCGACGACTTCACCGAGGGTGATCTGCGGCTGTTTGCGCAGGATCTTGTGCACGCTCTTGATGAGTGGGGCCGGGTCGACGTGCACCTGCTCGAACAGGGCCGCCGACGATCCTTCGGCGTGCCCGGCGGCGATACCGGAACTGTCCACCGAAGCGGCGGCGGGCTTCCGGTAGAGCGGGCGTTCCATCGGCAGGACGATCGCCGGTGCGGCGGCGTCGATGTCGTGGCGGAAGTCGTCGGTGCGCTGATCGCGCACGGCGATCGCGGTGGTCTCGATCCCGCGCAGCAGATCCATCACGCGGCGGTTCTCCAGCCACACCTGATCGTCGAGAAAGCGGCGCAGTTGTTCGGACAGCTGCCGCACCGTTGCCTGTGCGCGACCACCGGCGTCGAGCCAGTCGTGGTGGATATGGCCGAGCCTGGGGTCGGTGCCGGATACGCCGAGGGTTTGCACCCGCCCGATGAGTCCGGTCAGCTCGTCGAGTCTGTCGGTCGAGAGGAGCAGATCGTAGAAGGCCTGGAAGCTGCGGCCCTGGTCGGAATCGCTGATCAGGTTGCGGCTGCCGACCACCTCGTCGAGCAGCTCACCCTTGGTGCCGCCCCAGGTGGCGATGCGTTCGCGCATCTGCCGGTCGAGTGCGCGGAAATTGGTTTCCACTTCGCGGAAGTCGGACAGCAGAGCACGTGCGATGTCGGCGAACTGCTGGTAGCGATCGCTGCGGCCGGTGTCGTCGAGGACCGTGATGTCGCCGCGCTCGACCGCGTCGATCTCCGCGTCAATCTCGGCGCGGCGTCGGCGCAACTCGGTGAGGCGGATCTCCGGATCGGTCTCGGTGCCGTAGACGATCTGCCGCAGCAGCTCGAACACCGTGTTCAGGCGGGATTCGGTGCCGACGAATCCGCGTTCGCGCAACGCATTGACCCAGGCTACGGCCCGCTCGACCGATGGCGTGGCGTCGTAGTGCGGCTCGTCGCTGTCGGCGATGTAGTACTTGCGCAGCCAGCCGGCCGCGGGCGCCGACCAGTCGTCGAGGTAGGCCTTGGGGGTCTTGGGGAACGTGCCCTCGCCGAGACGCTTGTTGAGTGCGTACAACTCGTCGTCGAGCAGCGATGCCAGGTGGGATGCGGAGATCTCGCGGATGTTCTCGTCGACGAACACCCGCCCGAGAAACGACAGGATCAGCGGCGCGTTGTCGGCGCGCAACAGCCGCCAGGCGGCGCTGCTGCCGCGCAGACCCGCGATCTCATCGAACTGCATGCAGTCCAGCGTAGTAACCGGGTCTGACAGTGCGCGAAGTCGGCACGGCCGACGGCACCGGCGATCAGAGGCGCCCGCATCCGACCATGCCCACGCCACGTTCGACTACGTGAGCGGGCAGGAGCGCGACCAGTTCGGCGGGTGCCGGCTGCAGTGCCGGCGAGACCGGCGCCTGGTGTGGTTCGTCGCGGTGGGTGAAGCCGGAGATGACAATGACAACGGTCGTGGCGACGAACACCACCACTATGAACGCCAGACCGATCAACGGGTCACCACACCATCGCCAATTGTTACCAAACGGTAAGTTAAGTATCGTAAAGATGCAGCTCAGACCTTACCGCGACCGGGTGTGATTCCTTGCATGTCACGATCCAATAACCCAAATTTGGGACTTTAGTCCTGACTATACTTGGTAGTATGTCCGCCGCCTGCCGGTGCACTCGGCGTCGCCTTCGACGCCGTAGTCGACCCAGCGGCCGAGGCCGACGCGCATGGCTGATGCACTGGCCGTCTACATGGATGGAGTCCGTTGTGGGCTTCTGACACAATCCGACTCCGGGGACCTGCGATTCGACTACGACGACAACTACCGGAATGAAACAGACCCGACCCCTCTGTCGCTGTCGATGCCGACAGCGACGAGGCGGCTCACGGTTTCGCGGACGACATCGTCGCCGCTGTCGCCTCACTGACGCTGGTCGACTGAGAAGTCGAGGGTTGCAGTTGCTATGTCAGTCGGCACTTGTCGAAGTACTGCGAGTGGCCCTCCGCAACCGTTGCTCGATGTGGAGTCAGCTATTTGTACACGGCTACTCGGACAAACACGTCAGTGGTGTCCGACTCGACAGGCAGACAACCAAGCGCACGCGACGTGCGGTTGGTGCCGGATTATTGGCAACAACCGCACGTCGTGTGCGCTTTGTATGCTGTTGGGTGGGCGTCAGCTGTGGTACGGCTCGGCGCTCACGAGGGTCACCTTGACCGTCGCGCCGCTGGGCACTGTGTACTCGCGGGACTCGCCGACCTTGGCGTCGATGAGCGCGGCACCGAGCGGGGAACTCGGCGAGTAGGTCTCGATGTCGCCGTTCTTGCCGCTTTCCTCACGGGTGGCGATCAGGAAGGTTTCCGAATCGCTCTCGTCGCCGTCGTAGTAGACCTTGACCACCGAACCGGGCAGCGCGACACCCGACTGTGTCGGGGCCTCGCCGACCTTGGCGTTGTTGAGCAGATCCTGCAGCTGGCGGATACGTGCCTCCTGCTGGCCCTGCTCCTCGCGGGCGGCGTGGTAGCCGCCGTTCTCCTTGAGGTCGCCCTCTTCGCGGCGCTCGTTGATCTCGGCGGCGATGACCGGGCGGTTGGCGATCAGTGAGTCGAGCTCACCCTTCAGGCGGTCGTGCGACTCCTGGGTCAGCCAGGTCACCTGGGTGTCGGTCATGGTCACTCCTTTGTGTCGTCCGCACCCGACAGGGCGCTCACCAACTCGCGGTGCGCCCTTCCAGGGCATGTGGACTGCTCTAAATGCAGCAACACGACCCCTCGCGGAGCCGTGTGTATCCGACCATCATACCAGGTTCCAGGACGTAGATCACACGAGAACGGCGGCTAACTGCACACCTGAGCAACCACTCAGATGGCTTTTGCCCCCGCTGGTGAGGCCATACGACTCTGGGCGCGCAGCGCCTCACGATATGTCGGCTCGGCGAGTTTGAGCCGGTTGACCACCAGATAGGTCAGCGGCATCACGAGGATCTCGACGAGGGTCTTCCACACGAACCCGACGACCGTGTAGTTGACGAAGTCACCCCAGGTGGAGATGCCGAGCGCCGTTGCTGCGATCGAACAGAACACGATGGTGTCGGCCAGTTCGCCCACGACAGTCGAGGAGATGAGCCGCGCCCAGAGCTTGCCTTCGCCGGTGCGTTCCTTCATCTTGACCAGGACGTACGAGTTGAGGAACTCGCCGACGAGGTAACCGGCCAGGCTGGCTGCCAGGAATTGGGGAACCACTCCGGCGACGTCGCGGAACGCCTGCTGACCTTCGTAGAAGTCGGCCGCAGGCAGTTCGATGGTCAGCCAGAAGCACAGGGACGCGACGAGTAGTACGGCGAAGCCGGTGAGTATGGTCCGGCGCATGGCCCGGAAACCGTAGACTTCGCTGATCACGTCGCCGAGGACGTATGCGAGAGGGAAGAGGTAGAACGCACCGTCGGTGACGAGTCCGTTCATCTCGATGGGCCCCATGTTGATGTGGAGCCAGCTGTCGAACAGGACGACACCCTTGGTGGCGGTGATATTGCTGATCAGCATCACGCCCACGAAGGCGGCCATCAGCATCGGGAAGTACAGACTCGGTACGGCCGCGAAGACTGCACGCCCGTGGGGTGCGGCGTTCGCGACCTGCCCAGACTCTTCCGGTCCGGGCTGTGTGGGTTCTGTCACTCTTTATCTGCTTTCAGATAGGCGGGAATGGTGGTGGTGCACCCGAACACCTCGCCGATGACGGGTGGCTGCGACGTGCGGACAGTGGTCTTGAAACCGATCTGGGACTCTTTGCCCGGCGGGATGAGGATCTCGCGGCGACCGGTTTCGCTGCCGTCGAGGGAACGTCCGCGGACCACGCAGGCGGCCGGTCGTGACGGATCGGACCTGGTCACGGTGAATTGCACGGCCACCGTCTGTGAGTCGATGACCTCGTAGCCGGTGACCTCGCCCTTGACGTCGGTGTCGGAGTACTTGAAGTACGCGAACACCGCCAGTGCCACTCCGGCGATCACCACGAATGTCGATCCGGCGATGAACCAGCGACGCCGGCTCTGAGGGGATCGTTCGGCTGGGTACGTGGCCCGGGGTCCGCTAGTCACGCGTCAATACCTACCATGGAGCCCAGACACGTAGCTGAAGGCGAGGGAAGCGTGACTGATCTCGAGCGGCCGTCCGGACTCCGACTGATGGCGGTGCACGCCCACCCCGACGACGAATCGTCCAAGGGCGCGGCGACGACGGCGAAGTACGCGGCCGAGGGCCACGAGGTGCTGGTCGTCACCCTCACCGGTGGCGAACGCGGTGACATTCTGAACCCGGCGATGGATCGTCCTGGAATCAAGGACAACATTGCGCAGGTCCGGCAGGAGGAGATGGCCAAGGCCGCTGCCGCGCTCGGTGTGCAGCAGACCTGGCTCGGATATGTCGATTCGGGGCTGCCCGAGGGCGATCCGCTGCCCCCGCTGCCGGAGGGCTCGTTCGCCACCATCCCGCTCGAGGAGTCCGGCGAGGCGCTGGTCAAGGTGGTCCGTGAGTTCCGTCCGCACGTCATGATCACCTACGACGAGCACGGCGGCTACCCGCATCCCGACCATATCCGCTGTCACGAGGTCTCGATGCTGGCGTACGAGCGGTCCGGCGATCCGGACGCGTTCCCCGACGCGGGTGATCCGTGGACGGTGTCGAAGCTGTACTACACGCATGGTTTCATCCGGGCCCGCATGGTGGCGTTCTCCGACGAGTTCGAGAAGAACGGTCAGGAGAGCCCGTTCAAGGAGTGGCTCGCCCGCTGGGACGCACGCGGCGGCGATCTGATGGCCCGGGTCACCACACAGATCACCTGCGACGACTTCTTTCCCGCCCGCGACGAGGCGTTGCGCGCGCACGCCACCCAGATCGACCCGAACGGGGTGTTCTTCGCGGTGCCCACCGAATGGCAGCGACGGCTGTGGCCGACGGAGGAGTTCGAGCTGGCCAAGACCCGCGTCCAGACCTCGATCCCCGAGACCGATCTATTCGCCGGAATCGAGACCCCGTGATGACCACCGCACTCCAGTCGGCCACCCTGTTGCTGGCCGCGGACAATCCGGAGGGCCCCGAGTTCGGCAAGTCCTCGCCGTTCGGTCTGCTGATCATCCTCCTGCTGCTCATCGGCACAGCGCTGTTGATCTGGTCGATGAACAGCCAGCTCAAGAAGCTGCCCAAATCGTTCGACACCGACCACCCCGAAGCCGACCAGGCCTTCGACGAGGGCACCGACTCCGCCGGTGCGGTCGAGTCTGCTGTTGATCCCGCCCGCAGTCCTGGTCCGCAGGCTGAGCCGTCCGCGCAGCACAAGTCCGCCGATACATAGTCGTTGGGAGGAGGGATCCGACATTCGTCACGGCACTCAAATCTGGTCCTGATCGCTCGAGTGTTGAACGGTTTAACCGCGAAGTCCTTTGTCGGTAACTGAAACATCTACTGGCAAGAATGTTGCAGTAGAACGTTTCAGTAGATCAGATCAGAAGAGCCTCCATGAGGCACGCGGGTCCTTCGGTCCCTGCCCATCCCAGACCACGAGTCCAAGGTCCCGTAGCGCTTGGAGATGGCGGGACGCCGTGGGACGAGCAAGATCAGCAAGTTCGGCCACTTGACCAGTTCCAAGGGGTCTTCCTTCGAGGCGGAGTACGTCGAGAACCCGACGCGCACTCTTGGTGAGACCGGAGCGAACATCGTCAGGGAGCGCGTCTGCCGAGGACAGAACGAGGCGCACAGATCCGCTGGTCTGGGTGTAAATCGGATCGGTGAGCCCAAGGCTGCGCATCTCACTGAATATGCGCACGATCCCTTCGCCGAGTTCTCGCGCGATACCAAGGTCGGAGCAGACCCGGACAATGCGGGGGTTACGGGCATATCGGCTGATAGTCAGTGGTTTGGCCGGGTCGGCGAGTCCGGGAAAACGGCCGGGATTCGAGATCTCGATTCGATTCGGAAATATCTCGAATCGAACGTGATCGCCTGCCATCGAGTACGAGCGGTGCAGGACAGCGTTAACCAAGCCTTCGAGCCATACATCTCGAGGGATGATGGGACGGGACTCGAATCGTCCGCTCCGTGCCAACGGCTGGGTATTTGGTACCCACTCTTCGATCAGTGCGGCGGCGTGGATGATTTGCTCGGGAATCGAGCCTTCGCAACGGATGTCGCCGCCCGAGAGGAGGGTCATCCTGGCCCCTGTGCCGCGTTCGTTGTCGGCATAGCGCAGGACTCGAACGACCGCACTCGGGAACAGAGACTGCGGGCGTTCGGCAAAGAGTAGCCAGCCGGCCACAGTCAGATGCCCATTGCGAGTGAGTAGGTCGCGTGCCGCCAACATACCTTCCGGAGTAGCCGCACCGATCGCATCTTGATATGCGCTAACCTGCGCGGCGCTGAGGTCATGGCGCGTAGCGTCGACGCTCGTTCCGTCGAAAGGAGCGCTGCCACGGTCGTATTCGAGTTCACGTCGTTGGGCGTAGCCGAGCCTGCGGGATTCGTCGCCGACACGAAGATAGACCTCTCCTTTCGTATTTTCGTGGACATGCTCCCCCGGATCAATCTGGAACACGAGCACAATCTGGTCGGCGGCGGTCCTCAACTCGGCTACTTTGCACCGTACGACGGGGGTCGTGAAGTCGTGGGCGGTCTGGAGGAGCTCGTTCACCCGACTGGGTGCTACCCCATCGATCGCGCCGTCGTGAATCCCAACGGCAACGTACCCGCCCTCGGCATTCGCCATTGCGATGAGTGGCACCGCGACGTCCCGTGCAGCGGTGCGCCCGGACTTGCGCTCGTACCACTGCCCTTCGTCAAGCGTGGCCAGCTGCAGAGCCGCCTCGGCGGCCGTGAGGGCAAGCACGCGGTCAACCTCGCCAGCCTGCATGGAAATTACTGTAACATTTTTCCAGTGCAGATCAGTTTAGGTGGTGTGAGGTGGACTCTCTGCGCTATTGGCGACGTTCGCGGCAGCTTCTACTGTCAGGAGTGATACGGCATGGCGAATCGATTGGTTGCGGCGACGAGCCCCTACTTGAACCAGCACGCCGAGAATCCGGTGGATTGGTGGGAGTGGAAGCCGGAGGCGTTCGCCGAGGCGGCGCGCCGGGATGTGCCGGTGCTGTTGAGCGTCGGGTATGCGGCGTGTCATTGGTGTCATGTGATGGCGCACGAGTCGTTCGAGGACGAGGCCACGGCCGCGCAGATGAATGCCGATTTCGTGTGCATCAAGGTCGATCGGGAGGAACGGCCCGACATTGACGCCATCTATATGAACGCCACCGTCGCGATGACCAGGCAGGGTGGGTGGCCGATGACGTGCTTTCTTGCCGCCGACGGTGCGCCGTTCTATTGCGGCACCTACTACCCGCTCACCCCGCGCGGGGGTCAGCCGTCGTTCCGGCAGGTGCTCACCGCGATCACCGAAGTATGGACGCAGCGCCGCGATGAAGTCGCCGAAGTCGGTGATCAGGTGCGTAAACATTTGAGCGACAACGTATCTGCTCTTCCGTTCGCAGGGCGGGGGATCGACGACGCTCTGCTCGACGCCGCGGTCACCGCGATCCTGGCCGACGAGGATCCGGTCGCGGGCGGTTTCGGCGGGGCGCCCAAGTTTCCGCCGTCGGCGCTGCTCGAAGGGCTGCTGCGGCACAGTGAACGGACCACGCCGCGGGCGCGGGACGCGGCGATCGGTACCTGCGAGGCGATGGCGCGGGGCGGCATCTACGACCAACTCGGCGGCGGGTTCGCCCGGTACGCCGTCGACAACGCCTGGGTGGTACCGCATTTCGAGAAGATGCTGTACGACAACGCGCAACTGTTGCGGGCTTACGCACACCTGGCGCGCACCACGGGTAACGCTCTGGCGCTGCGGGTGACCGAGGAGACCGTCGAGTTCCTGGAGCGGGATCTGCGGGTCGGCGGTGGGTACGCATCGTCGCTCGACGCCGACGCCGGCGGGGTGGAGGGCTCCACCTATGTGTGGACGCCCGCGCAGTTGGCCGATGTGCTCGGTGCCGACGACGGTGCTTGGGCCGCAGATCTTTTCGGTGTCACCGAGGCCGGAACTTTCGAACACGGATCGTCGACGCTGCAACTGCCGCGCGACCCCGATGAAACGGAGCGTTGGGCGCGGGTGCGGGCTCGGCTTCTTGCTGCCCGCGCCGCACGTCCCCAGCCGGCTCGCGACGACAAGGTGGTCACCGCCTGGAACGCGATGACGGCCACCGCGCTTGCCGAGTCCGGTGCGGGACTGGGTCGTCCCGACTGGGTCGAGTCCGCGGTATGGTGTGCCGGATCATTGTGGGACAACCACATTCGTGACGGTCAACTCCGCCGGTCATCGCTCGGCGGAGTTACCGGCGATCCGCTGGGTGCGCTCGACGACCATGCCGCGCTGTGCGTCGCGCTGCTGACGATCCACCAGGTGACCGGTGACCTCGTCTGGCGCGATCGTGGTGTCACGCTGCTCGAGAGGACCATTGAGCTGTTCGGTGACCCCGACGCTGTCGGAAGCTGGTTCGACTCAAGCGAATCCGGGCTCATCGTGCGGCCACGCGATGCCGTCGACGACGCCACCCCGGCGGGTGCCTCGCTGCTGGCCGAAGCCTTGCTGCTCGGCTCGTTGCTCGCCGAAACTGACATGGCGACACGATATTCGGAACTGCTCGACGCGACACTGGGCCGCGCGGCGATCCTCCTGTCGAAACTCCCGCGTTCGTCCGGTCATTGGCTCGCGGTGGCCGAGGCCGTGCTCACCGGGCCGTTGCAGATCGTCGTCGTCGAAACCCCGGACAGTACAGGCGAATTGGTGGCAGCCGCCCGTCGGCTGGCGCCCGGCGGGTCGGTTGTGGTTGCCGGCGAGAAGGATTCGTCACCTCTGCTGGCCGACAGGGGAACGGTCGACGGTACCGACGCCGTCTACGTCTGCCGGGGCACGGTATGCGGGCTGCCGGTGACGACCGTCGACGCACTGGCCACCCAACTCACGTCGTGACCGTGCTGTCGATCCCGGGAACCGAGATCAACAGCACACTCAGATCGATGCGCTCAGCCATTCGTCCACTGTGGACCCGCTGTTATGGATTGCGCAGAGCCTCCGTGAAGCGATCGGCAACCCAGTCGATCTCGTCGTGGCTGATCACCAGCGGCGGTGCCAGCCGCACCGTGCTGCCGTGGGTGTCCTTGGCCAGCATGCCACACTCGGCCAGGCGTAAGCAGAACTGTTTACCGGTGCCGAGCACAGGGTCGATGTCGATGCCTGCCCACAGACCTTTACCCCGCACCGCGAACACCCCGTGCCCGATGAGTTCACGTAGCCGCGTGTGCAGGTGTGCGCCCAGGTCGGCGGCCCGCGCCTGCCAGGTGCCGTCGGCAAGCATGTCAACGACGGTGTGCCCGACGGCCGCGGCCAGCGGATTGCCGCCGAACGTGGAACCGTGCGTGCCGGGGGTGAGTACCCCGAGAATGTCGCTGTCGGCGACCACCGCCGACACCGGCAGAATGCCGCCGCCGAGGGCTTTGCCGAGGGTGAACACATCGGGGGTGACGTCCCAGTGCTCGACGGCGAACGTCTTGCCGGTCCGGCCGAGGCCGGACTGGATCTCGTCAGCGATCATGAGCACGTTGCTTTCGGTGCACAGGGCACGCAGGCGCGGCAGGTAGTCGTCGGGTGGCACGATGATCCCGGCCTCACCCTGGATCGGTTCGACGAGCACCGCGACGGTGTCGGCGGTGATGGCGGCGGCCAGCGCTTCGATGTCGCCGTACGGGACCCGATCGAATCCCGGTGTGTACGGGCCGAATCCGGCGCGCGCCTCGTCGTCGTCGCTGAAGCTGATGATGGTGGTGGTGCGGCCGTGGAAGTTGCCGCCCGCCACGACGATCCGCGCGTGTCCGTCCGGCACCCCCTTCACGTCATAGCCCCATTTTCGGGCCACCTTGATGGCCGATTCGACGGCCTCGGCGCCGGTGTTCATCGGCAGCACCATGTCTTTGCCGCACAGATCGGCCAGTGCAGTGCAGAACGGCTCGAGCCGGTCGGACAGGAACGCCCGGCTCGTGAGGGTCACCCGGCTTAGTTGTTCGGTCACTGCCGCGACGATCCGCGGATTGCGGTGCCCGAAGTTCACCGCCGAGTATGCGCCCAGGCAGTCGAGGTAGCGGACGCCGTCGACGTCGGTCACCCACACTCCTTCGGCGGTCGCCGCCGTGACGGGGAGTGGTGAGTAGTTATGTGCCACATGAGATTCGACGTCGAATCTGGTTGCGTTCATGTCTGAATCCCCTTCACGACACTGTGATCGGTCTGCCGGCACCCGTAATTCCAGGGTGCAGCACTTGATTCCACCTCCGCCCTTGAGCAGTTCGGACAGATCGACGGTGATGGGACGGTAGCCGGCGTCGGCGATATGTGTCGTCAATTCCATTGCTGCGTCGGTCATCACAACGTTATGACCGTCGGAGACCAGGTTGAGTCCCAATGCCAGCGCATCGGCCTCCGAGGCGATGATCGCGTCCGGGAACAGTTCGCGGAGCACCGCGAGCGAGGCGGGGGAGAACGCCGGCGGGTAGTAGGCGATGGTGTGCGCGTCGAGTACCCCCAGCGCTGTGTCCAGGTGATAAAACCGCGGATCGACAAGCTCGAGTGTGATCACCGGAAGTCCGGTGATCTCGGCGATTTCGGCATGGGTGTCGCGGTCCGTGCGAAAGCCCGTGCCCGCCAAGATCCGATCGCCGACGACGAGGAAATCACCCTCGCCCTCTTGGACACCTTCGGTGCGGCACACGGTCGCGCCCGCGAGCGTCGCAAACCATTCGGCGTAGTGCTCGGCTTCGGGTGCCCGTTCGGGAAAGGCGAAGCGGGCGGCCACGATCCGGTCGCCGACACTGAGTCCACCGTTGGCGGCGTACACCATGTCGGGCAGGCCGGGCTGGGCGTCGACGAGGTGCACGGTGTGCCCAAGGCTCGCGTAGGTGTCGCGCAGCCGTTGCCATTGCCGCACCGCCAGATCGGTGTCGACGGGGATGTCCGGGTTCATCCACGGATTGATGGCATAGCTGACGGTGAAGTGGATCGGTGGGGTCATCGCGTAGGTGCGCGGTGTCGCGCTTCGCGTGGTCGCGTGGGTTCCGATGGGGTTGGTCAGCGTCATGAATCGAGCGTATCGTCGGCATAATGTGCAAACAATCGATGTTGATTGCTCATCTGCACAACAAATAGTTTGTAGATTGTGAAAGGGCGGTGATCTGTTGCGAAAGCTGGACGATCTGGACGAGCAGGTGCTCGCCGCGCTCACTCGCGATGCCCGGGCCACATACGCCCAGATCGGTGACGAGGTCGGGCTGAGCGCTCCGGCGATCAAACGCCGCGTCGACAGGCTTCTCGACGACGGCGTGATCCGTGGTTTCACCGCGGTCATCGATCCGGGTGCGATGCAGTGGACCACCGAGGCCTACGTGCAGGTGTTCTGCCGCGGCAACATCTCACCCGACGACCTGCGCGCCGCCTGGGAACCGATTCCCGAGATCGTTTCCGCCGCAACGGTCACCGGCTCGGCCGACGCCATCCTGCGGGTCGTGGCCCGCGACGTCGGGCACCTCGAACAGGCCCTCGAACGTATCCGGCGGGCCGGTGCCGTCGACAGGTCGGAGTCGATCATCATCCTGTCGCGGCTCATCGACAGGGCACATCCGTGATCCCGGCGGGAACACGTGTGCTACGGTGATCGGCGTGAATACACGTGTACGCGCCTATTGGCGCTTTATCGAGGCTCCGGGTGGGGCCACGGTGAAGCGCTGAATCGCGTTCGCACAAAACCATCCGGAGCCCGAGCAGTGACCAATGTGGTCGCTGCTCTTGTCGTTTCAGGGCACCGGAACAACACCAGGGACTGTGCCCCGGGATGTCGAAGACACGACCGACGACAGGCACAACCTGAAAGGCACACAGGCGTGACCACCACCGACGACCTCGCACTCTCCGTCAGCGATCTGCCCCAGAGCGATCTGCCCCAGAGCGATCTGCCCCAGAGCGATCTGCCACAGTCCACCAGCGACCGCCGCATCAAGACGTTCCGGGCCATTCCCTCGCCGGACGCGCTGCGCAATGAACTGCCGCTCACCGCCCGCCGCGCGCTGGCCGTGCAACGCGACCGCGACGAAATAGCCGCGATCCTCGCCGGCCACGATGACCGCCTGATCGTCGTCGTCGGACCGTGTTCGGTGCACGATCCGGTCGCCGCGCTCGACTACGCCCGCCGCCTCGCGCCGCTGGCCACCGAACACGCCGATCGGCTCAAGATCGTGATGCGGGTGTACTTCGAGAAGCCCCGCACCACCGTCGGCTGGAAGGGCCTGATCAACGACCCCGGTATGGACGAGACGTACGACGTCGAGCGCGGTCTGCGCACTGCGCGATCATTGCTGCTCGACATCATCGACCTCGGTCTGCCCGTGGGCACCGAATTCCTGGAACCGACCAGCCCGCAGTACATCGCCGACGCCGTCGCCTGGGGCGCTATCGGGGCCCGCACCACCGAATCGCAGGTGCACCGCCAGCTCGCCTCGGGCCTGTCGATGCCGATCGGATTCAAGAACGGCACCGACGGCAACGTACAGGTCGCTATCGACGGTGTCGGTGCCGCCGCCGCTCCGCATGTGTTCTTCGGTGTCGACGATTTCGGTCACGGCGCGGTGGTGGAGACCGTCGGAAACACCGACTGCCACATCATCCTTCGCGGCGGCACCCGCGGCCCCAACTATGACGACGCCTCGGTCGCCGATGCCGTCGCCGGTCTGACCAAGGCCGGTCTGGCACCCAAGGTGATGATCGACTGCTCGCACGCCAACTCCGGCAAGGACCACATCCGGCAGGCCGAGGTAGCCCGCGAGATCGCCGCGACGATCCGCGAAGCCTGCGCTGCCGGCGAGGAATCGCCGATCAGCGGCGTGATGCTCGAAAGTTTCCTGGTCGCCGGTGCCCAGTCCACCGACGCCACCCCCCTCACCTACGGCCAGTCGGTCACCGACAAATGCATGGCCTGGACCCCCACCGCCGAGGTCCTGGAAGTTCTCGCAAACATCTGAATTCCTTTCCCCCGCGCAAGCACTCATCCAGCTGGTTGAGGTGTGATGGAGCGCAAGCGACGAGCCTGGCAAACCACGTGAGCGGACAATGTCATCTCACTGGGTTTCGAGGCTCGCAGGCTCGCACCTCAACCGGCGGTGGGATCTGCTCTGAGCGGAACGGACCGGTGTCAGGTGCGCGGGGTGGCTAGCATCGCGGGTATGGCCGAGTACGACAACCAGCTCGAACCCAACCATCCCGAACCACTGTGGCGTGAGGTGACCGGACGGGTCCTGCGGCGATACCGCCACGACCGGGGTGAACGGCTCGTCGAGACCGCGCAACGCGCCGGCGTGTCCACCCAATACCTCTCCGAACTCGAACGCGGCCGCAAGGACGCCTCGTCGGAGATTCTGGCCGCAGTCGCCGGTGCTCTCGGCCTGACCCTGGTCGACCTGGTCCGCGAGGTGGCCGTCGACCTGGTCCGTCAGGCCCGCCCGGTGCCCGTCCTGCGGTCAGTGCCGGGCGGACCCGCCGCAGTGCCGGCCGCACCGATCCGCCGCGGTCCCTACGCCCTGGCCGCGTAGCGCACCGTACGCCGCAGACTGCACTGTGTTGGCGCCGACCTTCGGCGCTAACGTCCTTGGCGCGTGTCGATGATCTGGTCGGCGATGCCGTAGTCGACGATCTCCTGGGCGCGCAGGATGCGGTCGCGGTCGGTGTCGCGGCGCAGGGTGGCGATGTCCTGGCCGGTGTGCCGGCTCAGGGCCTGTTCGATCTCCTCTCGGGTCCGCAGGATCTCTTCGGCGGCCAGGATCAGGTCGGGGATGGTGCCGCGGCCCTGACCGGACGGCTGATGCAGCAGGACGCGGGCGTGGGGGAGGACCGAACGGCGGCCGGGGGTGCCGGCGGCCAGCAGCAGTGCAGTCGTCGAAAGGGCTTGGCCCACACAGGTCGTCGCGATGGGGGCGTGGCAGTACTGCATGGTGTCGTACAGGGCGAATGTTGCCATCACAGAGCCGCCGGGCGAGTTGATGTACAGGTCGATGGGGGCTTCGGGGTTGTCCGAGTCGAGGTGCAGGATCTGCGCGATCAAGGCGTTCGCGACGCCGTCGTCGATCTCGGTGCCCAGGTAGACGATCCGGTCGTCGAGCAGGCGGCTGTACACGTCCATAACCCGGTCGCCCTGCGGGGTTCGGCTGATGACATTGGGGATGGTGTAGGTGCTCATCGGGAGACTCCGAATCCTGTTGCGGAGGGCGCACTCGGGCGGATCTGAGCGACGGTCGTGACGATCTGGTCGATGAATCCGTAGTCGACGGACTCGCTTGCGGTGAACACGTGATCGCGCAGCGAATCGTCGAAGATCCGGTCCAGAGGTTGTCCGGTCTTCTCCGCGATCAGGCTCAGGACGGTGTCGCGGACGTGCCGCAGATCGTCGGCCTGCAATTCGATGTCGGGGGCGTAGCCGCCGATACCGGCGGACCCTTGGTGCAGAAGCACTTTCGCGTGGGGGAGGGCATAGCGTTTGCCCGCCGCGCCGCAACACAGCAGGAATTGTCCGGCGCTGTAGGCCATTCCGAGGTTCACTGTCGCAACGTCGTTGGGGATCAGGTCCATGGTGTCGGCAATGGCCAGCATCGCGGGCACCGAACCACCGGGAGAATTGATCCACAATGCGATGTCGGCGGTCGGATCGTAGGCGGACAACAAGACCAGTTGCGCGCACAACTGGCTGCCGATCTCATCGTCGAGGGCTGAATCCAGCATCAGGATCCGTTGATTCAGAAGACTTTCCGCAGTCGCCTTGCTCAGCGGGAGGGTTCGTTTCTCATCGCTCATGTCCCGACGCTGCATCCGTTTTCGGGGCCGTCCCAGGCAGTGCCGCGCAGAGCGGAACGGCGCGTCTGTCAGCAGAGAAGTGCGCACTGACACAGTTGGCTCACGGGTTTCGAGGTTCGTCGCTTGCGCTCCTCACACCTCAAGACCGGCGGGGGTGGTCGGCTTTCCCGTGGGTACTCAACCGGCGGTGAGGACCAGCCAGACGGCGATGTAGTGCAGGGTGGCGGCGACGGCGGTGCAGGCGTGGAACACCTCGTGGTGACCGAAACTCGACGGCCAGGGGTTGGGCCACTTCGCCGCGTAGAGAATGCCGCCGACGCTGTAGAGGATGCCGCCGGCGGCGAGCAGCACCATCACCGCGACCGACGTGTGATCGACCAGCGCGGGGGAGACGGCGACGATCACCCAGCCGAGCAGGATGTACAGCGACACACCCAGCCAGCGCGGCGAACCCGGCCACGCGATCTTCAGCGTCACCCCGCCGATGGCGCCGGCCCACACGATGCCCAGCACCCACCAGTTGACCGGCGACGGCAGAGCCAGCAGACAGAACGGGGTGTACGTGCCGGCGATGAACACGAAGATCATCGAATGGTCCGCACGTTTCATCCGGACGTGGGCACGCGGCGACTTCCACGAAACACGGTGGTAGAACGCGCTGACGGCGAACAGCCCGACGATCGTGACCGCGTACACCGCACACGCGAACGCCGCGGTGGCACTGCGCAGGACGGCGGCGCCGACGATCACGCCGACCCCGGCGAACGCGGCGACGACAGCGGCATAGGAGTGGATGACCCCACGAAGTCGTGGCTTGACAGGGGCCGGCACGATCGGCGTCGGAATGCTCACGAACCTACGGTACCGTAGGTTCGTGAGTGCGGTCGCCGACATCGCCGCACACCGGGCCGAACATGCCCGTCCCCGACCGAGTGCAGCGCGTAGTGTGTCGTAAGTGACGGGACACACGGGTGAATGCGGCGAACGGCCCTATAGATGAAGTGGCTGAAGCGATGAAGCTGCTGCCCGACCGTCTCCGCAGGCCGATCCTGTCCGTATACGAGCGACGCGTCCTCCACGACCTCGATCCCGCCGGATTTCCCCACCACGTGGCCATCATCTGCGACGGCAACCGGCGCTGGGCGCGCGAAGCGGGGTTCGAGGACGTCAGCCACGGTCATCGCGTCGGTGCCCAGAGGATCGCCGAGATGCTCGGCTGGTGCGCCGACCTCGGCATCGGCACCGTCACCATCTACCTCCTATCGATCGAGAACCTGAGCCGCGAATCAGAGGAACTCGACGCGCTGATGGAGATCGTGCCCGACATCGTCGACGAGATCGCCCGACCGACCGGAAACTGGCAGGTCCGGATCGTCGGCACCCTTGATCCGCTGCCCGACGACGTCGCCGAACGTCTGCGCAGGGCGTCCGAACGGACCGTCGACCACGGCGGCATGAATGTCAACGTGGCAGTCGGATATGGCGGTCGCCAGGAAATCGTCGATGCCGTGCAGGCATTGCTGCGCGAACGCGCCGCTGCCGGCGACGATGTGGATGCGATGATCGAGGCCGTCACCGTCGACGCCATCGACCGCAATCTGTACACGCGCGGGCAGCCCGATCCGGATCTGGTGATCCGCACCTCCGGAGAACAGCGCCTGTCCGGATTCCTGTTGTGGCAGAGCGCGTATTCGGAGATCTGGTTCACCGACGCCTACTGGCCGGAGTTCCGGCGCGTAGACTTCCTGCGCGCCCTGCGCGACTTCTCCGCCCGCACCAGGAGATTCGGAAAGTAGCCGTCAAATCTTGCGCAGCCGGACCCGGTTGATCGAATGGTCGGAATCCTTGCGCAACACCAGGGTTGCGCGTGGTCGCGTCGGCAGGATGTTCTCGATCAGGTTGGGCCGGTTGATCGACGTCCAGATGTCGCGGGCGGCGATGTGTGCCTGATCGTCCGACAGCGACGAATACAGGTGGAAATGCGAATTGGGATCGGCGAATGACGTGGTACGCATCTGCAGGAAACGTGAGATGTACCACCATTCGATGTCGTCGGTCTTGGCGTCCACATACACCGAGAAATCGAACAGGTCCGACACGGTGAGCGTCGGACCTGTCTGTAATACGTTGAGCCCCTCCAGGATCAGGATGTCGGGCTGCCGGATGTAGTGACGGACGTCGGGCACGATGTCGTAGGTGATGTGCGAATACACCGGTGCGGTCACCTCGCGGG
>NZ_CALLZT010000130.1:0-12861 GCF_937858515.1 uncultured Gordonia sp.
AGGCGTAGGCCGACTCGCCGCCGACGAAGGACAGGTTGGTCTCCTCCTCGGTGAAGCCGGTGGCCTTCTTGGGGATATCACCCTTCTTGTAGGCGTCGACCAGCGCGGTCAGGCCTTCCTTGGACTTGGTGGAGTTGACCTCGGGGGTCTTACCGTCGGAGCCGACGACCTGGCCGCCCCACGAGTGGATGAACTGGCTGGAGTTGACGGTCAGACCCTCGTACTGCTTGAGCTGGGTGACCAGGCAGTCGACCTTCTTGGCCTTGGCCTTGGCGCAGCTGTCGGTGAGCGCGGCCCAGTTCTCGGGGGCCTTGTCGCCGACGATGTCCTTGCGGTAGTAGAGCAGCTGCGCGTTGGTATTCTGCGGGCCCGCGTACAGCACGTCGCGGTAGGTGGCGCTCTCGACCGTCGCGGGCAGCAACCCGGCGGTGTCGAGTGCCAGGTCGCCGGTGAGCGGTTCGAGCCAGCCGTTGGCGGCGAACTCCGCGGTCCAGGTGACGTCGAGTGCCATCACGTCGAATTCGTCATTGCCCGCCTGCAGCGACTGCACCAGACGCTCACGCGCGTCGTCGGCCTCGCCGGGCAGTTCGACGATCTCGACCTTTTCGTCGGCGTGGGACTTGTTCCACGAGTCGACGATCGGGCGGATGATGTCGAGGTCGTTCTTTCCCATGGCGAACGAGATGGCGCCGCGGCCATCGAGGTTCTTGCCGGCCGCGTCGTCGGCGCTGTCACCGTCGTCCGAGCAGGCCGAGAGCACCAGCGCTGATGCCACCGAAAGCGCAACGGCGAATGTACCGCCGCGTCCAAACCGGGTCCTCGTACCCATAATTCTCCTGTTCACAGGTCTGATCAGAGTTTTCCCCACACAGGGCATGACGAGCAGGTCGCAGGTCACACCAAGTTCACGGAAAGTATCACATACCCAACGTGACGTGGCTTACAAACGCTTACCGGTGATCGTCGAGAACAAATGCACCCGGGCGATGTCGACGGCAAGACTCAACCGGTCCCCCTTGTGCGGCGGATAGCGCCAATCGGCACGAGCCACCAGCGAAACCTCGTCGCCGAGCAGTTCGGTGCGGCCGTACAGGAACGCGTCCGAGCCGAGTTCCTCGACCACATCGACGTCCACGGGCAGGGACTGCGGCACCGACCGGCCGTCGACGATGGCCAGATCCTCCGGGCGCACACCCACGACCACCTGATCGGCGTCGAGACCGGATGCCGGCAGCGGGATGTGGGCGCCGCCGAGCTCGATCCCACCCGCTCCCACCGGCACGGTGAACAGATTCATCGCAGGTGATCCGATGAATCCGGCGACGAACAGATTGTCGGGTTTGGCGTACAGTTCGCGCGGGCTCGCGCACTGCTGCAGCACACCGCTGTTGAGCACGGCCACCCGGTCGCCCATCGTCATCGCCTCCACCTGGTCGTGGGTGACGTATACGGTGGTCACGCCCAGACGCCGCTGCAACTGCGCGATCTGCGCGCGGGTCTGCACCCGCAGTTTGGCATCGAGGTTCGACAACGGTTCGTCCATGCAGAACACCTGCGGCTCACGCACGATCGAGCGGCCCATCGCCACCCGCTGCCGCTGACCGCCCGACAGCGCCTTCGGCTTACGGCCGAGATAGGGAGTCAGGTCGAGCATCTCGGCGACGGTCGCGACCTTCTGCTGGATGTCCGGCTTTGCCATCCCGGCCATCTTCAACGGAAAGCCCATGTTGTCGGCCACCGACATGTGCGGGTAGAGCGCGTAGTTCTGGAACACCATCGCGATGTCACGGTCCTTGGGGTCCAGGCCCGTGACGTCGTTATCGCCGATGAGGATGCGCCCGCTCGAAACGTCTTCGAGTCCGGCCAACATCCGCAGCGACGTCGACTTGCCGCACCCCGACGGACCGACGAGCACCAGGAACTCACCGTCGGCGATCTCCAGACTCAACGAATCCACCGCGGGCGTATCCGACCCCCGGAACAGGCAGGTGGCGCCGTCGAATGTGACCGAGGCCATGGGCTCTCCTTCATATCCGTCCGTGACGGAGGCGACGAACGGTGACCAGATGTGTGCAGTGACTCCCGTGGAGAATCTATACCGCGACCGGGCCGCCGGACGCGCACGGGCCGTGTGCCGCGGCGCACCCGCGATGTCGTCGGGCATTCCTGACGTGGGAGTATGGGAGAACCGCACGGTGCCAGCACGCTCCCCCGCACGCCCTAGGAGGCCGACTCTCATGTCCGAATCAACCCACCAGGCTCCCGATCGCAACCTGGCCATGGAACTGGTCCGGGTCACCGAGGCCGCGGCGCTGGCCGCCGGTCGCTGGGTCGGCCGCGGTGACAAGAACGGCGGCGACGGCGCGGCGGTCGACGCGATGCGCGAGTTGCTCTCGACGGTGTCGATGCGCGGCGTCGTCGTGATCGGCGAGGGCGAGAAGGACGAGGCGCCGATGCTCTACAACGGCGAAGAGGTGGGCAACGGCGACGGCCCCGACTGCGATGTGGCGGTCGACCCGATCGACGGCACCACGCTGATGGCCGAGGGCCGGCCCAATTCGATCGCCGTGATCGCGGTGAGTGAGCGCGGCACCATGTACGACCCGTCCGCGGTGTTCTACATGAACAAGATCGCGGTCGGTCCGGAGGCCAAGGGCGCCATCGACATCGACGCGTCGGTGGAGTGGAACGTCAAGTCGGTGGCCAATGCCAAGGGCATCGACGTGGGCGACCTGACCGTCGTCGTGCTCGACCGTCCGCGGCACGCCGACCTGATCAGCGAGATCCGCGCCGCCGGCGCCAAGATCCGTCTCATCTCCGACGGCGACGTCGCCGGCGCGATCGCCGCGGCCGGCGACTACTCCACCGTCGACATGCTGATGGGCGTGGGTGGCACGCCCGAGGGCATCATCACCGCCGTGGCGATGAAGTGCATGGGCGGGGAGATCCAGGGCAAGCTGTGGCCGCGCGATGAGGCCGAACGCCAGAAGGCCCTCGACGCCGGTCACGACCTGAACAAGGTCCTCACCAACGACATTCTGGTCGCCGGCGAGAACGCCTTCTTCTGTGCCACCGGCGTCACCAACGGCGACATGCTCCGCGGGGTCACCTACCGCCGCAACGGCGCCACCACCCGTTCGCTGGTGATGCGGTCCAAGTCGGGCACCATCCGCCGCATCGAGGCCGTGCACCAGACCGCCAAACTGCGCGAATTCGCCCGCATCGACCTCTGAGACGATGGGGGACCACACCTCATGATCCCCGAGGCCGACAGACATGACCACCCCCGCGAACAGAGCAAGCGACGCGACCACACCTCTTGATCCCTGAGGCCGAAGCGACGAAGGAGCGAGGGTCTCGAAGGGTCCGGTGAGACGCCCGCATGATCGATCCACCTCGGATGCAAGTTAGGCTAGGCTTCTCATAGTCGCAGGTCAGCGGCCTGCGGTTATACGATTCGCCCTGTGAGTACAGCCCAAGCTCCCGAGTTCCGCTATTCCGATCTCCTGCCGATCGGCGCCGATGACACCCCGTACCGTCTGATCACGACGGACGGGGTGTCGACGTTCGAGGTCGACGGTCGCACATTTCTGAAGGTCGCCCCCGAGGCCCTGCGGAAGCTCACCGAGGCGGCGATTCACGACATCAGCCACTATCTGCGGCCCGCCCACCTGGCCCAGTTGCGCAAGATCATCGACGATCCCGAGGCGTCGGGCAACGACCGGTTCGTGGCGCTGGATCTGCTCAAGAATGTGAACATCTCGGCCGGTGGCATCCTGCCTATGTGCCAGGACACGGGCACCGCCATTGTGATGGGCAAGAAATCCGAGGGCGTAATCACCGGCGCCGACGACGGTGAATGGATCTCGCGCGGCGTCTACGACGCATACACCACGCTGAATCTGCGCTATTCGCAGAACGCGCCGCTGACGATGTTCGAGGAGAAGAACACCGGCACCAATTTGCCTGCGCAGGTGGAGATCTACGCCACCGAGCAGGGACCGAAGGGCCCCGAGTACAAATTCCTGTTCATGGCCAAGGGCGGTGGGTCGGCCAACAAATCGTTCCTGTTCCAGGAGACCAAGGCCATTCTGAGCCCGAACAAGCTCCTCGACTATCTCGATCAGAAGATCCGCTCGCTGGGCACCGCCGCCTGCCCGCCCTATCACCTGGCTGTGGTGATCGGCGGCACATCGGCCGAATTCGCCTTGAAGACAGCGAAATACGCTTCTGCGCACTATCTCGACACGCTGCCCACAGAGGGATCGATGTCGGCGCACGGCTTCCGCGACACCGCGCTCGAGGAGGAGATCTTCAAGCTCACCCAGTCGTTCGGCATCGGCGCGCAGTTCGGCGGCAAATACTTCTGCCACGACGTACGCGCCATCCGGCTGCCGCGGCACGGGGCGTCGTTGCCGGTGGCCATCGCGGTGTCCTGTTCGGCCGACAGGCAGGCGCTCGGCAAGATCACCGCCGACGGCGTCTTCCTCGAACAGCTCGAAACCGATCCGGCACAGTACATGCCGGATGCGGGTGTGTCGGAAGAGATCGAGGGCGGCGCGGTTGTCGAGATCGACCTGAACCGCCCGATGCCGGAGATCCTCGCCGAACTCACCAAGTATCCGGTCAAGACCCGCCTGTCGCTGACCGGTCCGCTGGTGGTGGCCCGCGACATCGCGCACGCCAAGATCAAGGAACGTCTCGACGCCGGCGAGCCGATGCCCGACTATCTGCGCGATCACCCCGTCTATTACGCCGGTCCGGCCAAGACCCCCGAGGGCATGGCGTCGGGCTCGTTCGGCCCCACCACCGCCGGCCGGATGGACAGCTACGTCGAGCAGTTCCAGGCCGCGGGCGGTTCGATGGTGATGCTGGCCAAGGGAAATCGGTCCAAACAGGTCACCGATGCGTGCGACTCGCACGGCGGCTTCTATCTCGGATCGATCGGCGGTCCGGCCGCCCGCCTGGCCCTCGATTGCATCAAGAGCCAGGAGATCATCGAATACCCCGAGCTGGGAATGGAGGCGGTGTGGAAGATCGACGTCGAGAACTTCCCCGCGTTCATCGTCGTCGACGACAAGGGCAACGACTTCTTCACCGATCCCGGTGGCGCGGTGACGGTGCCCCTGGGTGGTGTCCGCGTCCGCTCCCGCGAACGCTGAACCTCGGGTAGTGGCTCTCACGCGGTGGATCGGAGTCGACAGGTGGCTCCGATCCACCGCGTAGCCGTCTCCGGCGACGGTATAACGTGGGTAAGGTCAACCTAACTACCCGCCGGCCGGAGGATCAGCGCACCATGACCGAACCGCAGTACCGCATCGAGCACGACACCATGGGTGAGGTCAAGGTCCCCATCGACGCGCTGTGGCGGGCGCAGACGCAGCGCGCCGTCGAGAACTTCCCCATCAGCTTCCGTCCGCTCGAGCGCACCCAGATCCGTGCGATGGGCCTGCTCAAAGCCGCCTGCGCACAGGTCAACAAGGACCTCGGCCTGCTCGACGCCGAGAAGGCCGAGGCGATCATCGCCGCCGCCACCGAGATCGCCGCCGGCTTGCACGACGACCAGTTCCCCATCGACGTGTTCCAGACGGGCTCGGGCACGTCGTCGAACATGAACGCCAACGAGGTGATCGCGACGATCGCCAAAAACAACGGCGTCGACGTGCACCCCAACGACCACGTCAACATGTCGCAGTCCTCCAACGACACCTTCCCCACCGCCACCCATGTGGCGGCCACCGAGGCTGCGGTCACCGACCTCATCCCAGCCCTCGATCATCTGCGGCTGGCATTGCTGGAGAAGTCGACTCAGTGGCGTGAGGTGGTCAAGAGCGGCCGCACGCACCTGATGGATGCCGTACCGGTGACCCTCGGTCAGGAGTTCGCCGGCTACACCCGGCAGGTCGAGGCCGGTATCGACCGGATCACCGCCACCCTGCCACGCGTGGGCGAACTGCCGATCGGCGGCACCGCCGTGGGCACCGGACTCAACGCCCCCGACGGATTCGGCACCAAGGTGGTCGCCGAGCTGCGGAAGCTCACCGACGTCGACGCACTGGCCCTCGCCAAGGACAATTTCGAGGCGCAGGCGGCGCGCGACGGGCTGGTGGAACTGTCCGGGCAGCTCAAGACGGTCGCGGTGTCGCTGACCAAGATCGCCAACGACGTGCGGTGGATGGGTTCGGGTCCGCTCACCGGCCTCGGCGAAATCGCACTGCCCGACCTGCAGCCGGGTAGCTCCATCATGCCGGGCAAGGTCAATCCCGTTCTGCCCGAGGCTGTTACGCAAGTGGCGGCGCAGGTCATCGGCAACGATGCCGCGGTCACCTGGGGCGGCGGCAACGGCGCGTTCGAGCTGAACGTGTACATCCCGATGATGGCGCGCAATGTGCTGGAGTCGATCAAGTTGCTGGCCAACGTGTCCCGGCTGTTCGCCGACCGTTGCATCAGCGGCCTGGTGGCCAACGAGGATCGGTTGCGCACTCTCGCCGAGAGTTCACCGTCGATCGTGACCCCGCTCAACAGTGCCATCGGTTACGAGGAGGCCGCGGCCGTGGCCAAGCAGGCACTCAAGGAGGGCAAGACGATCCGGCAGACGGTCATCGACCGCGGCCTCATCGGCGAGAACCTCAGCGAAGCCGAACTCGACGCACGCCTGGACGTACTCAAGATGGCGAACGTCGACCGCAAACGCTGATCTGACACAAAGAGAAACTCCCATCCGGGGCGACAATCGCCGTCCCGGATGGGAGTTTCTTTTGCGCTGGGGCTACCTGCTGCTGCCGGACAATCCCGGGATCAGGGAGAGGAAGAAGTTCACCAGATCACCGAAGCCGTTGCCCTCGCTGCTGCCGAGGGTGGTGCCGGGGGTGTTGGCGGTCTCGTCGGTGGGCGTGCCCTTGTTGACGCCGATCACGATCTTCGGATTCTTGGCCGGATCGAGCCAGCGCAGGATGTCACGCATCGCGCCTTCTTCGATGGCGACACATCCTTCGGTGGGCTGATTGTTGCTGGCATGCAGGAACATCGCCGACCCCTTGCCGGGAATACGCTGCGGATTGCTCGCGATATTGACTGCGTAGTTGTACACCGCACCCATGTCGTAGAGGTTCTCGCTACCGGCGCCGGGGCTCGTCGCCGAACGGACATGAGAGTTGTAGGTGGGCGAGTTCATGTTGCCGTCCCACCAGTCCCGCGGCGTCACCTGGAAGTACGGCATCGCGGTACCCGGGTTGGCTTTGAGGCCGAACGCCTGGTCGAGGGCGAAGGTGCCCTTCGGGGTGCGGGGCACGTTGTCCTTGGCCTCCCCGATACCCTTCGAGCCGAGGTAGGCGGTCATCGGGCCGTAGATGGGCTTCCAGGTACCGGTCGTATCGCGTTCGAACGCGGTCAACTGACCTTTGGTGTCCGATGCCTTGGCGGCCGACACCACGATCACCTGCTGTGTCTGGTTGGGGCCGACCTTCTCCGTGTCCTGACCGGTACCGAGAAGGTTGTCGGCGAGGCTGTTGAGCACGGAGTCGAGCTCGGGAATGCCGGTCTTGGGCAGCACCGACTTCGACGGCGTGGACGGGGTGCCCGAGGGCGCCGCCGCTGCCGAACCCATACCGCCCAGTACGACGGCGACGAGACCGATTGACATCAGTCCCACAAACCTCACAAACATCATCTGCCACTTCTGCACCAGGTCAGTGTGCCAGATCCCGCGTGTCGATGCACCCCGATACGGTCACGGACCGGTATAGATCCCCGGAGCACGCGGGCCTTCCCCTCCCCCAAACAAGAACCGCCCTCCACACTGCCGCCACCGGAATAGTGCATCGGTGCGGCCGTGGAGGGCGGTTAATGTCCGTTCTTACAACCCCGCGCCGGGGGCGAACTCCTCCAGCATCTCGGTGACCAGCGCCGCGATCGGGGAGCGCTCACTGCGGGTGAGGGTGACGTGTGCGAACAGCGGATGGCCCTTGAGCTTCTCGATGACCGCGGCCACTCCGTCGTGCCGGCCGACGCGCAGGTTGTCGCGCTGGGCCACATCGTGGGTGAGCACCACTCGGGAGCCGGATCCCAAGCGCGACAACACCGTCAGCAGTACGTTGCGTTCCAGGGACTGCGCCTCGTCGACGATGACGAACGAGTCGTGCAGTGAGCGTCCGCGAATGTGGGTGAGCGGCAACACTTCCAGCATTCCGCGGCTCAGCACCTCTTCGATCACCTCGGGTGATGCCAAGCCTTCGAGGGTGTCGAAGACGGCCTGGGCCCACGGCCCCATCTTCTCCGCCTCGCCACCGGGAAGATAGCCGAGCTGTTGTCCGCCAACGGCATACAGCGGTCGGAAGACCACGACTTTGCGCTGGGTACGACGTTCGAGAACCGCCTCCAGACCCGCGCACAGGGCGAGCGCGGATTTCCCGGTACCGGCCTTACCACCGAGGGAGACGATGCCGACGGACTCATCGAGCAACAGATCCAGGGCGACTCGCTGTTCGGCCGAACGTCCGTGCAGCCCAAACGCTTCGCGGTCACCGCGTACCAATTGCACCTGTTTGTCCGGATTTACCCGCGCCAGTGCGCTGGATGTGTTGCCCAGCAACCGAATACCGGTGTGGCAGGGCAGCTCGCGGGCGGTATCGAGGTCGACGACGCCCTCGGCGAACAGGGTGTCGATGACGTGCGAGTCGACGTCGAGTTCGGTCATTCCCGACCAGCCCGATACCACCACGTCCTGCGCGTGATACTCGTCGGCGTCGAGGCCGACTGCACCGGCCTTGACGCGCAGCGGGGTGTCCTTGGACACCAGCGTCACGTCGCTGCCTTCGGCACGCAGGTTGAGGGCACACGCGAGGATCCTGGAATCGTTGGAGTCCGTGCGGAATCCGGCGGGCAGAACCGCGGGATCGGTGTGATTGAGCTCCACCTGCAGGGTTCCGCCGTCCTCACCGATCGGGATCGGCAGATCGAGGCGTCCGTGTTCGAGCCGGAGGTCATCGAGCAGGCGCAGGGCTTCGCGGGCAAACCAGCCGAGTTCGTGATGGTGGCGTTTGCCTTCGAGTTCGCTGATCACGACCAGTGGCAGAACCACATGATGCTCGGCGAACCGTGTGACTGCCCAGGGATCGGACAGCAGCACGGAGGTGTCGATGACGTAGGTACGTGTGGTCACGTCGAACTCCTACGTTTGTGTGGCACCCACACAAACCAGTTGGCGGCGACCGGCCGGTTCTATGGCCGCACCCGGCATGCGCCGGATGGACCGAGGACCGGGGCCGGTCCTCTCGCGCTGTTGGTACAGACCACGTTCGAACCTCCCGGACGAACCGCTTCCACGCGGCCCGTCACTGGCCAACGTACGCGTCACGCGGCGGTTCGGCTCGCCAAAAAGCGTGTGTTCGCGTGAATTTCGCGTTACGGGCCCGTATCCTGGGCACCAAGACAGCCCGCGGTTGCCCCACGGATATTTACGCGTCCACCCGCATGTTCGCCGAGGTCACGGCGTCCTTCAGCCCGCGAGGGCGGCCGGTTCCCGGATGCGTCGGTCCCGGTCAGATGCGGCTCATCAGGCCCCAGTCCTCAAGTCCGTCGTACAACGGGAAATCGAGAGCCAGCTGGGAGACGCGGGCCCGCAGGGCCGTCACGTCGGCGTCGGCACCCGCTGCGAGCGCGGTGCCGATGATGTCGGCAACCTCGGTGAACTGCTCGTCGCCGAAGCCGCGGGTGGCCAGGGCGGGGGTGCCGATACGCAGGCCGGAGGTCACCATCGGCGGGCGCGGATCGAACGGAACGGCGTTGCGGTTGACGGTGATGCCGACCTCGTGCAGCAGATCCTCTGCCTGCTGGCCGTCGAGTGCGCTGTTGCGCAGGTCAACGAGCACCAGGTGCACGTCGGTGCCACCGGTGAGCACCGAGACACCGGCCTTGGCGACATCCTCACCGGTGAGCCGGTCGGCGAGGATCTTGGCACCGGACAGAGTGCGGCGCTGACGCTCGGCGAACTCCTCGGTGCCGGCGATCTTGAGGGCAACGGCCTTGGCCGCGATCACATGCATGAGCGGGCCGCCCTGCTGACCGGGGAAGACGGCCGAGTTGAGCTTCTTGGCCCATTCCTGTTTGGCCAGGATGAGACCCGAGCGCGGACCGCCGAGTGTCTTGTGCACGGTCGAGGACACCACGTCCGAATGCGGGACGGGTGAGGGATGCAGACCGGCGGCGACCAGCCCGGCGAAGTGCGCCATGTCGGTCCACAGGTAGGCGCCCACCTCGTCGGCGATCGACCGGAACGCGGCAAAGTCGAGCGTGCGCGGGTAGGCCGACCACCCGGCGACGATCACCTTGGGTTTGGTGTCGAGGGCGATCTTGCGCACCTCGTCCATATCGACGCGGAAGTCCTCTTTGCTGACCCCGTAGAAGGCGTTCTCGTACAGCTTGCCCGAGAAGTTCAGCCGCATCCCGTGCGTGAGGTGGCCGCCGTGGGCCAGGTCGAGGCCGAGCAGCGTCTCACCGGGCTCCATCAGGGCCTGCAGCACGGCGGCGTTGGCCTGGGCACCCGAATGCGGCTGGACGTTGGCGAAATCGGCGCCGAAAAGTTCCTTGGCGCGGGCGCGGGCGATGTCCTCGACGACGTCGACGTGTTCGCAGCCACCGTAGTAGCGGCGTCCCGGGTAGCCTTCGGCGTACTTGTTGGTCAGGACGCTGCCCTGGGCCTGCAGCACCGCGCGCGGCACGAAGTTCTCCGACGCGATCATCTCCAGCGTGTCACGCTGACGGCTGAGCTCTCCGGCCATCGCAGCGGCCACATCGGGATCGAGCTCGGCGAGGGAAAGCGCATTCACGGAATCAGGGTTCTGCGTCATGCCGAACAGTGTAGATTGCGCCCCGACCGGCCTATTTACACGCCTCCCGACTTGTCCGCTACCCGAGTTCGGCCCGCAGCGACGCCGGAATGAGGGGCTCGTCGAGCAACCGGCCGAACCTGCGCAGCCGCTCGTCGTCCCTGCGCAGCCGCTCCTCATCGCTGACCGCCACGTCCAGCCAGGTGTCAAGAAGCCGGTAGCCCTCGACATAGGTGGAGATGTAGGCCCGCCACAGCGGCGAGGTCAGGAACCGCAGCATCTGCCGGGCCCGTTCGGGTGGGGCGAGCAGCCAGCGTTGCAGGTAGGCCGCCGCGTCGTCCTCGCCGCGACCCTGGTCGTGCAGCAACAGTGCCGCGTCCTGGCGCACCGACAGCAGGTCGGCGGTTGCCCGGCCGACACGGGTGGCGCGGTCGGCGTCGAACCGCAATCCCAGGTCGGCGTAGATCTCCTGCGCCCACGACGGCCAGCCCGGACCGATCGCGGCCTTCAGCGCGTGGTCGGCCAGCCCCTCGGCCATCAGGCACTGCGGCGTGTTGACCAGGAAGATGGTCTGCTCGCGCTGCCCGCCGCCGACGAGGAGTTGCTCCTTGCGACAGTGTTCGGTGTGGTGGCCGGGGTAGGCCTCGTGCGCGATGAGGTTCGGCAGATTCGACATGTGTTGTGTGAGATCGGTGTTGATCGCCACCTTCGACCGGAAGTCGCCGAGGTAGTAGTTGAATCCGGACCACGGTTTGTCGCCCACCACCTCGAACTCGACGATCTCGGAGTCGGGCAGCGGGAAGATCGCCCGCACCCGTTCGCGCAGTGCGCCGCTGAAGGCACGGACGCATTCATCGACGCGGTTCGCGGGAATCTCGTCGGCCCGCCGATACACCGCATAGGCCTCGGCCAGACGTTCACCGTCGGCGCCGGGCACGTCCAGCGCGACGGCCAGCCGCTCGTGGGCGTCGCGATAGCGTTCCGGGTCGGCGAGGCTGATGTCGACGTCGAAGTAACTTTTTACCTCATCGACGAAGCCGATGTCCTCGCCGGCGAACTTGCGTGCCGAACATTCCAGCGCCCGCAGGTGCGCGGCAACGAAATCGGCCCGTGCGGACTCCGGTTCACCGGACAGGCGCGTCAGCAGTGACCGGGCGCGTCGTGCCAGTTCCGCCGGCTGCGGGGCCGGGGCACCGGCCACCTCGGCACGCAACACCGGGTCGCCGGTGTAGGCGTCGACGAAGCCTTCTTCGAGCCTGTCGAATGCCAGACCGAGGCGCAGGTAGTCGTCGACGAGATCGCCGGAAAGATCGTCGGCGTATACAGCGGCAGCGTCCATACTGTCGCAGGCTACCGACCGCGCCGGAAAGCCGCCGATCGGTGGGGTTCTACACTGTCGGAATGTCGAGACCGGCAAGAACAACCGAGACCCCCGTCTGTTCGTGTCGTCCCCTGCCCGGGGACCGCGGCTGATGGGGCGTCCGGGGACCGACCGCGACCCGAGTCTGTATCTGGAACTCGATCGCAAGCAGTGGCGTGACCTGCGCAGATCGATGCCAATGGTGCTCAACGAGCACGAACTCGAACAGCTCACCGGCCTCGGTGAGCAGATCGACCTCACCGAGGTCGCCGAGGTGTATCTGCCGCTTTCGCGTCTGATTCATCTGCAGGTGGCGGCGCGACAGCGTCTGTTCGCGGCCACCTCCACGTTCCTCGGCGAGCGGCAGACCAATCGGCAGGTGCCGTTCGTGATCGGTATCGCCGGCAGTGTGGCCGTCGGCAAGTCGACGACCGCCCGAGTGCTGGCCGCATTGCTGGCGCGGTGGGAATCCCATCCCAAGGTCGATCTGGTCACCACCGACGGCTTTCTGCTGCCGACAGCTGAGATGCAGCGCCGGGGCATCATGCACCGCAAGGGCTTTCCCGAGTCCTATGATCGCCGGGCGCTGTTGCGATTCGTCACAGAGGTCAAGTCGGGTGCCCGCGAGGTGACCGCACCGGTGTATTCGCACATCACCTACGACATCGTGCCCGA
>NZ_CALLZT010000131.1:0-40576 GCF_937858515.1 uncultured Gordonia sp.
CAGGTGCGCGTACTCGGGGATGTCAGTGATCGCCATCGTTTCCGTCTATCTCCAAACCCATCGACTACGTAACCGTAACTTACGCAATCGTAAGTTACGGTTACGTAGTTGTCCAGTACCGCCCGCCTCCCGATCCGGGCGACAGGCAACACACAGGCACGGCGCAGGCCGTCCCAAGCTCCGGCCCATACGTTCTTACGCATGGCAAAGATGACGAAGGTCACGGTAATCGCAGGTTCGGCGCTCGCCGCCGGAACGATCATGATGGGCGCCTTCGCCCCCATCGCGTCGGCGGCACCCAGCGGTCCCCAGAACCAAAGCAACCAGAACCAAAGCAACCAGAACCCCGGCAATCACCAGCAGACACCCACCCAGAAGCGGATCACCACGTTCGGATCGTGCGCCGCGCTCAACCGCACCTACCCGCACGGCGTGGCCCGCGCCGGCGCCCGCGACCGCACCACCCAAGGCCGGCGGCAGGTGCGCGGCTACACAGTGAACACCAACGTCTACAACCACAACAAGCGCCTCGACTACGACAACGACGGCATCGCCTGCGAGCGCTGAGCCCGCCGCCGACACAGCCTTCCGGTCCGGGTCCCCTCCCTCTCCGGCCGTGAGAAAAGGGTGTGTCTCCCCGATCCCCCATAGGATCGGGGAGACACACCCTTTTGCGGTCTCCGATGTTTGTGACCTACTGGCCTCACACGTCGAGCGTGCAATCCCCCGCGGCGGCGCTGACACAGGTCTGCACACGCTCGCCTTCCACGTGTTCGACGCCGGTGCGCAGGTCGCGGACAGCGCCCTTGTCGATCATGACCACGCAGCTCTGGCAGATGCCCATCCGGCAACCGAACGGCATCAGCACGCCCTCGTTCTCGCCGGCCTCCAGCAGGGTGGTCGCGCCGTCGACGGTCGCGGACTTCCCACTGCGGCCGAACGTCACCTGCCCACCCTGCGCACCCGACGCGCCGCGTTCGAGGGCGAAACGTTCGATGTGCAGGTTGCCGGGGGCACCCGCGTCGGCGAACGTCCGCTCAAGCAACTCCAGGAACCCGGCCGGACCACAGGCCCAGGCCTGCCGGTCGGCGAGATCGGGACAGAGTTCGGCGATGCGCCGCTCGGTCAGCTTGCCGCCCGAGCGCGTGAACACGGTGTGCACGGTGGCGAAGCCGTCCCGGGACAACTCGTCGAGTTCGTCACCGAACAGCAGGTCGTCGGGGGTCGGCGCCGAATGGACGACGACGAGATCGGTGCGCTGCCCGCGATGACGGATCATCCGCAGCATCGAGATGATTGGGGTGATCCCACTGCCGGCGGTGGCGAACAGGATCTTCTCCGGCAGCGGATCGGGCAGCACGAACTCACCGCGCGGGGCGGCCAGACGGACGATGGTTCCCGGCTGCAGGCCGTTGACCAGGTGCGTCGACAGGAAGCCCTCGGGCATCGCCTTGACCGTGATCGAGATCGTCTTGTCAGCCTGCGAGATGTCTGGCACCGAGGTCAGCGAATACGAGCGCCACGTCCAGCGGCCGTCCACCAGCACCCCGATACCGACGTACTGGCCGGCGGCGTAGTCGAAGGAGAACCCCCAGCCCGGTTTGATGCGGATGGTGGCCGAATCCTCGGTCTCGCCGGTGACCGACACGATCTTGCCGCGCAGCTCACGGGCAGACCACAGCGGATTGGCCAGGTGCAGATAGTCGTCGGGCAGCAGCGGCGTGGTGATCCGGGCGGCGGCGGCCCGGACCCAGTTGGCCGCGCGGTTACGCGAGGCCACCTCGGCAACCGGCGCCTCGAAACGTTCCCGCCAGGACCGCGAACGGGGCTCCCGATCGCCGGTTCCGCGTTCCTGCACACCCATGACCATGAACACCTTCAATCCCAGTTACGGAGACAACCTACGCTTGCGTAGGTTACGGTACCGGAACCTGACGTCGGCGGCCACCTCGGTGCGGGTTCGGTCAGAGCAGTTCGAGCAGGAACGGCAGCTCCTGCGTCGCATACCAGGCCAGATCGAAGTCCTCCACATCGCCGACGGCCAGCTCGGCATCCTCATCGCCGAGGTCCGCCGCGTCGACGACGAGCACCGCCGCGCGCACCGCATCTTCTGCATCGGAGACGTCGACATGCACCGACGCGATCGCCGACAGCGGTACCGGCCCGGGCACCTTGACCACCGCGGCGTCGAGATCGGGCCGCGGCTTCACCTCGTCGACATCGGCGGCCACCACCACCCGGCGCGGCGGGAATCGCGGCCTCTCACCGGCCGGTCCTGACCCGTCCGACTGCCCCGGCCCGTCCGCTTCTGCGGCCAGCAGGCGCAGCGAAGCCCTGGCCGCCTCCCGCATCGCAGCCTCCGACAGTTCTTCGTCGTCACCGGACAGATACGCCTCGCGCAGGGCCGGTGTGAGCGCGAACGCGGTACCGCCAATCGGCGTGAACTCCCCCACCTCGTTGAGCCGCATCAGCATCGCCAAGGTCGCAGGCAGGTAAACCCTCATGACCGGCAAGCCTAACCGCTTCTCGCAGTGCGTCTCACAGCACGGCGAAGAGCTCATCGTAGGACTCGGTGACGTACTCGGCCATCGCACCCAGGTCCGGTAGCACCCCTTGGTCGGCGATGAACGAGAACAGCAATGCGCCACAGTATTCGACGACGCCGATCGCCAGCGCATGCTGCTGCATGAATGCCGGCACCGCGTAGAGTTCCGAAACCTTCTGCCCCGCAATGTATCTGCGCGATATCGGGGCACTGGGCATGGTCACCGGGACGTTGTAGGGACGACTCGTGATACTGCTGAGCGCCCGGGAGCTGAACTCTGGAAAGGGCACCACGCCCAGTTCGGGAAGGATCGGGCGGATGCCCATCGACACCCGGCGCGAGGAATGCGCGTAGCGATTGGCCAGACCGGCGACCTGCACCAGCCGCATCGACGGGTTGTCTTCTCCGACAGGAAGATCGGTGACGAATCCGGGTGTTCCGACGGCCACCGTCCGAGGTTCGGCATCCATCCGCCGCTGCACCGACGGGTCACGCGAGGACAGCGGCAACACCACCCGCACCGTGTCACCCGGCGCGATCGTCGCCTCCACCGACAGCTTCCAGCGCCGCAGCACCCCGCTGATGATGGACAGCACGACATCGTTGACCGTGCAGTTATAGCGTTCGGCGATCTTGGCGCAGCCCCGGCGCTGTACCGACGCCTCGGCGAACGAGCGGGTGGGAGTGCTCGAGCGGTTCAGCGGACTCGCCGGCGCCGAATCCATAACCTGCTGAACCAGCGAGCCGGTGCGCCGCACCGTGCGCCCGGCCAGCGAACGGACCTCGGCGACCAGGCCGTTGCCGGTGAGGACCGAGCTGACCAGGTCACCCGGCCGCGCCACCGCCTCGGCGATGGCACCCAGCGCCAACTGTGAACCGCTCGGCACCGACCGCGCCATCCACAGATCCTCGGGCATCTTCTCCTGCTCGCGGGTCTCGTCGGTGAGGACCTCGCTGATCTCGCGATGGGTGTCCTCGTCGACCAGACAGCGATGCGACTTGGTCAGGACGGCCAGCTTGCCGTCGGCCAGGCCCTCGATCAGGTATGCCTCCCATAGCGGCCGCGTCCGGTCCAATGGCCGCGACATGATGCGCGCCACCAGGTCGTCGAGCTGTGCGGGACCCCCCGGCGCGGGCAGCCCGGCACGCCGGATGTGGAAATTGATGTCGAAGTCGGGATCGTCGGCCCACACCGGGCGGGCCAGACCCATCGTCACCGGGATGACCAGCTGCCGGTACCGCGGCACCAGCTGCAGGCGGTTCTCGATGAGCTCCACCAGGTGCTTGTAGTCGAGCACCGGCCGCTTCGTGGCGGAAGCGTCCTTCGCCGAGGCCGCCTTGCCGGATGCGGCGCCGCCCTTGGCCGTGCCGGGGCCGTCCGGGGTGACGATCAGCAGGGCACCGAGGTGCGTCGTCGATCCGGCCTCGTCGAGGAAGTAGAACGTCGCATCCCGGGGACTCAGCCGCGCCATGGGGCACCTCGATCCATCACCGGCATAACGGTACCCGGTGCCCACAGCCGTGTCGGGCGATCCCCGCTCCACCCGCACCGTCCCGCTCAGCAGAAGTCGAGTGCGGTGAGCTGCCACCGGTACTCCCAGCGCGCCGGCATGAGCACGTCCGCGTCGATCGGCCGGGGAATCCTGTGCGGCGAGCGTACGGCGACGCCGCAGAAGGCACGCACGCGGCCCCCGATCGTGTAGCTGCCGAAGATGCGCGCCGTAGCCTCGCCGCTCATCTGCACGTGGACGCGACGCAGTGTCGCCGAACCCGCGGCCGCCGGTGCGAGATCCCGCGCGTGCGGTCGCACCCCGAGCTGTCTCAGGACTCTGAACCTGTCGGTCAGTTCCGGTGACACGGACGTGGACAGCTGCCCGAAACCGCGGCGGCCGTCGAGCGCCTCGAACAGGACTGTGAGGGCGCCGACTGCGAACCTGCGCACCACGGCGCCCTCGTGACGGACGCCGGCAGGTTCGGGCTCGGGGCGATTGCCGTCCGGGACCTGCCGCGCCGTTGTGCGGTTACGGGACGCGACGAGCGCGGCCGGGTGTTCGTAGTCCGGGGCGGATCGAATCACGACTCGCGGTGTGTGTATGGGGAGCGGTGTCTGCATGGGGAGCGGTGTCTGCATGGGGATCAGACGCAGCGAAACACCGTTTGGTTCCATCCGAACCGGAATTTTTTTCACCAAATAAAGTGCAACGGCGTGCCGCCCCGCGACACGCCGTTACATGGATCTTTCCGACCTCAGTTCCGCTGCTTCTTCGACTTCGGTGGCTTGGTACGATTCTTCGAGTTGGCCCGCTTGGCGGCCCGGCGGTCCCGGCGGGGCGCCGCCAGGACCGGATCGCCCTCTTCCTGCTCGTCGGTGAGGGTCTCGACGCCGCCGTCCTCGGCCGGACCGGTGTAGATCACGCCCGAGGCCGACGTGCTCTGGTCGGCGCCACTCGCCCGCAACGCCGCCGGGGCCCGATTGCCCGCGGACTCCGTATCGGCGTCGGCACCGGCAGCCGCCGCCGACAACCTCGGCGCCGGCACAGGCTTGATCAGCGACGGCGCGGGCTCGATCTCCTGCGTCTGCACCTGCACGTTGTACAGGAAGCCGAGGGCCTCCTCCTTGATGCCCTCGAGCATCCCGGTGAACATGTCGTAACCCTCACGCTGGTACTCGGCGACCGGATCACGCTGGGCCATCGACCGCAGATGAATGCCTTCGCGCAGATAATCCATCTCATAGAGATGATCGCGCCACTTGCGGTCGATCACGTTGAGCAGGATGCTGCGCTCGAGTTGACGCATCGCGCCCTCGCCGGCGACCTGATCGATCTCGGCCTCACGCGCGGCATACGCCTTGTGGGCGTCGTCGAGCAGCGCGTCGCGCAGTTCTTCGGGGGTGACGTCGTCTCGCGCCCCGTCGATGTCGGTGCGGAAGACCAGGTCGGGATCGAGGTCGAGCGGGTACAGGGTCCGCATGGCGCGCCATAGTTCGTCGACGTCCCAGTCCTCGGCATAGCCCTCGGCGGTGGCACCGTCGACGTAGGCGCTGACGACGTCGTCGATCATCCGCTGCACCTCGTCGGCGTGATCCTCGCCTTCGAGGATGGTGCGGCGTTCTCCGTAGATGACCTTGCGCTGCTCGTTCATCACCTCGTCGTACTTGAGGACGTTCTTGCGGACCTCGAAGTTCTGCTGCTCGACCTGCGTCTGCGCACTGCGGATGGCCTTGGTGACCATCTTGGCCTCGATCGGCACGTCGTCGGGCAGGTTGACACGGGTCATGATCATCTCGAGCGCCGCGCCGTTGAACCGGCGCATCAACTCGTCGCCGAGCGAGAGGTAGAAACGGGACTCGCCCGGGTCGCCCTGACGGCCGGAGCGGCCACGCAGCTGGTTGTCGATACGCCGTGATTCGTGGCGTTCGGTGCCCAGCACGTACAGGCCGCCGGCCTCGCGCACGGCCTTGGCCTGCTCGGCGGCGTTGTCCCGGGCGACCGCGATGGCCTCGTCCCACGCCGCCTCGTACTCCTCCGGCGTCGTCACCGGGTCGAGTCCGGCCTTGCGCAGACGCATGTCGGCGATGATGTCGGGGTTACCCCCGAGCACGACGTCGGTACCGCGGCCGGCCATGTTGGTGGCGACGGTGACCGCGCCGAGCGTGCCGGCCTCGGCCACGATCTGCGCTTCCTGCTCGTGATACTTGGCGTTGAGCACCGAATGCGGGATACCGCGCTTCTCGAGCTGGCGCGACAGGTACTCGGAGCGTTCGACGCTCGTGGTACCGATCAGCACCGGTTGCCCCTTCTCGTGACGTTCGGTGATGTCGTCGACGACCGCGGCGAACTTGGCCTCCTCGGTCTTGTAGATGAGGTCGGTCTGATCCTTGCGGATCATCGGCTTGTTGGTGGGGATCGGCAGCACACCGAGCTTGTAGATCTGGTCGAACTCGGCGGCCTCGGTCTCGGCGGTGCCGGTCATTCCCGCGAGCTTGTCGTACATGCGGAAATAGTTCTGCAGCGTGATCGTGGCCAGCGTCTGGTTCTCGGCCTTGATCTCCACCTTTTCCTTGGCCTCGATGGCCTGGTGGAGTCCCTCGTTGAAGCGGCGGCCGTCGAGCACACGGCCGGTGAACTCGTCGACGATCACCACCTCGCCGTTGCGGACGATGTAGTCCTTGTCGCGGTGGAACAGTTCCTTGACCTTGATGGCGTTGTTCAGGTAGCCGACCAGCTGCGAGTTGGCCGCCTCGTACAGGTTGTCGATGCCGAGCTGATCCTCGACGAACTCGACGCCCGCCTCATGCACGCCCACGGTTTTCTTCTTGATATCGACCTCGTAGTGGACGTCCTTGTCCAGCAACGGTGCGATGCGGGCGAACTCGGCGTACCACTTGCTCGACGAGTCGGTGGGGCCCGAGATGATCAGCGGGGTGCGGGCCTCGTCGATGAGGATCGAGTCGACCTCGTCGACGATCGCGAAGTTGTAGCCACGCTGAACGAGTTCATCGAGCGTGTGTGCCATGTTGTCTTTGAGATAGTCGAAGCCGAATTCGTTGTTGGTGCCGTAGGTGATGTCGGCGTGATAGGCGTCGCGGCGCGCGGCGGGACTCATCCCGGTGAGGATCACCGCGGTCTCCAGGCCCAGGAAGCGGTGCACCCGGCCCATCCACTCGGAGTCACGTTTGGCCAGGTAATCGTTGACGGTGACCACGTGCACGCCGTCGCCGGAGATCGCGTTGAGGTAGGCGGGCAGTACACAGGTCAGGGTCTTGCCCTCACCGGTCTTCATCTCGGCGATATTGCCGTAGTGCAGCGCCGCACCGCCCATGATCTGGACATGGAAGTGCTTCTGGTCGAGCACTCGCCAAGCGGCCTCCCTGGCCACCGCGAACGCCTCGACAAGCAACTCGTCGAGCGACTCGCCGCCGGCGTAGCGCTTCTTGAACTCGTCGGTCTTGGCGCTCAGCTCCGCGTCGGACAAGGCCTCCATCTCGTCGGAGAGCGCCTCTACGTGCGATGCGATCGCATCGAGCCGTTTAACCATGCGGCCCTCGCCCATGCGCAGCAGCTTGTTCAGCACCGTGTTGCCAATCCTCACTGAAGTCCCTCGGAACCGTCCGTCCGACGCCCCGAATTCCCAACTCTGATCGTCAGAGCATAGATCGCAGCCCATCGTACTCAGGCAGTCTGAGTAGACGCTTACCGGCACACTCGCAGGCCGACGGCCCACTGCCGGGGTGGGGTACGTGTGCATACCCCACCCCGGCAGTGGTGTTTTTCGATACGTGCTACCGGCGCATACGGCCGTCAGTGCGTCTCGGCCAGGCGGATCAGTCCGTAGTCGAACGCATGCCGGCGGTACACGACGGACGGTTTGTCGGTTTCCTTGTCGTGGAACAGGAAGAAGTCGTGCCCGACCAGTTCCATCTCGTACAGCGCGTCATCGACGGTCATCGGCGGCGCCTTGTGCTCCTTGATGCGGACGATCTGTCCGGGGCTGTGCTCGGTGACGCCGTCGTCCCAGGTCTGTTCGACGTCGTCGGCGACGGGGCGCGTCAGCGTCTCGGTGAGCTGATCGCCACGCAGTGGCGGTGCGCCGACCTCGGTCGCCGCGGCCACCGATATCGGGGTGCGGCTGCCCCGCGAGACGCGCCGGCGGTCCTTGACCCGGCGCAGACCGGATTCGAGCTTGCTGACGGCCGATTCGAGTGCGGCGTAGAAGTTTTCACCACTGGCCTGCCCGCGTACCACCGGACCCTTGCCCTTGGCGGTGAGTTCCACCTGCTGACACACCTTGGACAGCCTGCGGTTGCGTTCGTGGCTCAGCCGTACGTCGAAGCGGAAGATCCCAGGATCGAATCGTTCGAGCCGAGCGAGTTTGTCACGGACGTGGACCCGGTAGTGGTCGGGTATCACCACGTTCCGGCCGGTGAATTCGACGGCGGCGTCAGGCTCCGCGGGCTCGGCGGACTGGACGGTCCCCGGCGGCACGACGAATGCCGACTCGATTTCGTCGTCGCGGATCGTGCGCGCGTCGACTTTTGATTCACGCTGGCCCTTGCGGTGGATGACACTGGACATGCAATTTCCTCCTGTGTTGCTTCCCGGGCCCACGCGGTCACCGTTGTTCGCGATCGGACAGACAGTTCTCCGGATATCTCCGAAACCAAGGCGAATCCTATTGTGCTGAAAAGGAATCTCACCTGCGGTGGCGGTGCGGTCGACGGATTGTGCCCGCCTCGGCGAATCCGGACGGCTCCGAATTCCGTGGGTCGGGGATGGTGGCCATGCCAGCCGACGGCTGACACTCACGAACGCGCTATCACCTCCCTGGCGCACGAACCGCCCTCTCCCGGCGGCCCCGGGCGGCCGTCGTCATCGACGGTCACCCAACGTGTATTCGACCGTAGCCCTAAGTTCGGCGGACGGCTACGTTTCCGGTCAGCATGTCGGTCAGTGGGAACGAATTGATCCGCCGGACCGTCTCCGCGCCGAGTGTGGACAACGCCGTTGGCTCCGGCCGCGCGCACTGGCAGGGTGAACCGGATGAGCACGCAACAACAGTGGAAGGCATTCTGCCGGAAAGTGGTTCGCGCGGGCGCCGATCTGGCCGTACCGCTGTGCTGCGGGGGGTGCGATAGTCCGGGTATCGGGTGGTGTCCGCGCTGCGCCGCGGTGCTGGCCGATTCACCCGAACAGGTGACCACCCGGGTCCCGGTTCCGGCGCCGGCGTGGGCGTGTGCCCGCTACCGGGGCCCGGCCCGGCGCGCGGTCATCGCGGCGAAGGACCACGGCCGGACCGACCTGGCGGCCCCGCTCGGCGACGCACTGGCACACGCGCTTCGTACCCTTGCCCGCTGGGGTGAGCTTCCCGATGTCACTCTGCTGCAACTCGTGCCGGCCCCGACTCGCGCCACCTCGGCCCGCCGCCGAGGCGGTGACCCGGTCACGGCAATGGCCCGGACCGCGGCGTCGCGACTCGGTCCCCGCGTCCGGGTGACGCCGGCCCTGTTCACGGCGGCCTGGACCGCGGACTCCGCCGGCCTGTCGGCACCCGAACGCGCCCGCAACCTCTCGGGCAGAGTCCGGCTGCGAAGGGACGCGCACCTGCATCCGCGCGCCGTCACCGTTCTCATCGACGACGTGATCACCACCGGCACCACCGCCGCCGAGTCCGCCCGCGTACTCGCCGCCCACGGCATCCACCTCGACGCCGTCCTCGTCATCGCCGCGGCGTGATGGTGAGCCCATGCCCTGGGCACCCGGATCGTGATATGACTTGGCGGTATGGCGGGTGTTAACGGAATAGCTCAGAACATGCCGCGCAGGATTCTTTTCGCCATCGGCACCGAAACCTACACCGACAACGAGTATGACGATCGGGACATGGTGCCGGATATCTTGGGCGGCATCGTCGATCTGTTGACGCCATTGGGATTCGAGACGCGTTTCGCCCCATCGGGATATCTGCTGGACCCAGGCCGAAACGTATTCCGTGAGGCGATCCGGCGGGCCAGAGCCGAAGGCGAGATCGTCGTGATCTATTACACCGGCCACGGCGACGACATCAAACACGAGGGTTACCACCTCATTACCACCGACTTCGATAAGGCGAGCCTCCCGGACACCGGCGTGAAGGTCGTTGATGTTCCACCGCTCATCGCCAACCGCACCGACACCGGCGATCTCCACCCGGAGCAGGCACTCACCCTGATCATTCTCGACTGCTGCTTCTCCGGGGGCGGCGCACTCGAGGTATTGCAAGACGCACTGCTCACGCAGCGAAAGAACCCGGTACACACCAACCTGTGGATCTGGGCCACGGCCGGCGACAGACAGTGGGCCGGCGCAGGGCTGTTCACCAAATCGCTGGCGCAGGCATTGACCGATACGACTGTCGGCGCATCACCGCGTGAAATACCCCTGCTCACCCTCCTCGGGAAGGTGAACACCGGACTCGAACGCTCGCAAGCAAATCAGACGTCTGAACTCTTTCCTCCGAATGGCCGACTCACCGGCAATCCACCGTTCTTCCCCAACCCGGGCTTTATGCCCGACGTCGCCGGCCTCACCGTCGATGCCCAGCACTGGACGTCGAAGGCACGTGGCACCGACAGCCCCGCGGCCACGGGGTTCTACCTGGCCGGACGCACCGGACGCCTCCGGGCGGCAACCGACCTCGCACAGTGGATCACCGATCCTGACGAGACCGAGCTCGCTGTCGTCACCGGCAGCCCCGGAACCGGCAAGTCGTCGCTGCTGGCACTGATGACACTCCTGGCCGACGACGCCACCCGCGACAACCTCTTGCGGCACACGACAACGACCTCACTCGCGCATCAAGCCGCGCAATCGTTGCCCGGAGCGACCGATATCGTCGCCATTCACGCCCGGGGCCTCAATGCCGATCAGATCGGGGCGCGTATCGCGACCGACCTCGAACTGGACGCGCACGGGGCACACTCACTCCTCGAACTGCTGCGAAACAACGCATCACCACCGGGGCGGATAGTTTTGGTCGACGCGGTCGACGAGGCCACCAAACCGCACTCGGTCCGCGACGACCTGCTCCTGCCACTGACGCAGTGCGGGGTTCGCGTCGTCTTCGGCGCACGACGACACGTTCTGCCGCCCCCTGACATGCCGGCGATGACGCTCGACCTGGATACGGCCGCATATCACGACCCTGCCGCACTCACCGACTACATATCGCACCTACTCGCTGCAACGCACGAACCGGATACCGACAGTCCGTATGCGCTCGGGCATCCCGACACGGTTGCCGTCGCATCTGCCATCGCCGATCGTGCGACCGATCACCGCGTCGAATCTTTTCTCGTGGCCCGGGTGATCGCGCACGCGCTACGCGCACGCCCGGAGCGTGTCGACCCGTCAACCGCGCATTGGACCGAACTGCTGCCGAACGGCCTCAGTGACGCCTTCAAAGAAGATCTCGACCGATTCGGCGCCCGAGCGCCCACCATGCGTGCGCTGCTCGAGGCTCTCGCCTGGGCTCGCGGGCCGGGACTGCCGTGGGAAATGATCTGGGTGCAGATCGCCCGAACGCTCGCGGGACTACGCAACGAGGACGCACACCTGCACACTTCTGTCGGCGACGCCCCCATCAGCGATGACGATGTGCGCACGCTCCTGAATGACGCGGGCGCCTTCATCATCGAAGACCTCGGCCCGGGCGGACGCTCGGTCTTTCGCCCGTTCCACGAAGAGTTGTCACGATATCTGCGGCTGTCGGCAACCGCCCCCACCGAATCGGGCAATGCCGAAGCAGGCACCAAAGATATCGAGTACGAGATCACCCGTGCACTTGTGCGCACCGTCCCCACAGACAGCACCGATGCCCGGCGTTGGGACCGCGCCCACCCCTATGTCAGCACCTACCTCGCCCAGCACGCGTACGCCGGGCCGGCCGGAACCCTCGACGACCTGATCAGGGACGGCGGGTTCCTCGCCACGGCCGATCCCATGACTCTGACACCACTGCTCATCGACGCGACCCCGGCAAGCACCGAGATCGTCCGTGTCTACCGCCGCGCCCGACCGCTGCTCGGGGACGACCCCACAGCCAATCTCGCGTATGTGCTCGAGAGCGCGGCGGCGGTCGGCGCACTTTCCCTCATCAACCCGGCAGGATTCGCTCCGCTGTACCGCACACTGTGGAGCAATATCTCAACTGACGACAGTGTCCTCACAATCATCGCTCACTCGGGCCCGGTACGGGCGCTCGCGGTCATCGCCACCAGCACCGGCGACCCACTCCTGGCCTCAGCCGGCGACGACGGCACCATCCGACTCTGGAACCCCCACACCGGCACCCCACACGGCCACCCACTCACCGGCCATACGGGCCCGGTGCGGGCGCTCACGGTGACCACCAGCTGCACCGGTGACCCGCTCCTGGCCTCAGCCGGCGACGACGGCACGATCCGACTCTGGAACCCCCACACCGGCACTCCCCATGGCACCCCACTCGTCGGCCATACCGGCCCGGTCCGGGCGCTCACGACCATCACCTGCACCGGAGAAACCCTCCTGGCCTCCGGCGGCGCCGACCGAACCATCCGATTCTGGAACCCCCACACGGGTACCGCCCGCGGCAAACCACTCACCGGCCACGACGACAAGGTGTCGGCGCTCGCGGTCACCACCACCGACACAGGCGAGCCCCTGCTGGCCTCCGCGAGTGCGGACCTCACAATCCGGCTCTGGAACCCCTACACCGGCACCCCACACGGCCACCCACTCACCGGCCACACCGGCTGGGTGAGCGCGCTCGCGGCCATCGGCGACAGCACGGGCGAACCCCTCCTTGCCTCAGCAGGCAAAGACGGAACCATCCGGCTCTGGAACCCCCGCACCGGAACCGCCCACGGTCACCCACTTACCGGCCACGACGGCCCGGTGTCAGCGCTCGCGGTCACCACCACCAGCACCGGAGACACCCTCCTGGCCTCCGCCGGCACCGACAGGACTATCCGCCTCTGGAACCCCCACACCGGGACAATCGTCGAGGTACTTCGCCGGCGGATCGCGCCGGCCACATTGCTCGGAAACGGATCGCGACTGGTCATCGGCGATAGCGAAGGCCTGACGACGATCGAACTGAATTGACACCGCCGACGAGAGTGCATCTTCGGTGTCATTCCCGTTACGGCAGGACCGGGATCGCGCCCGGGGTCATCGCGGTCTCGACTTCGGTCCAGTATTGGTCGGGTTCGCCGTTGGTGCGGCCGAGGCTGAGGACGCCGCGGCTGTCGCCGACGTAGACGGTGGCCACATCCGCGGCGACCGATCGGACGGGGGGTGACAGGTTGCCGCTGAGCAGGCCGACGGCCTGGGTGCCGTTGATGGACAGTTGCAGGACCGGTGATTCGGGTGAGTCACGGGCGAGCATCAGGGTGGTGGGTGAGGCCCAGTCGATGGCGGTGACTCTGCTGCCGACGTTGTAGGCGGCGATTCTGGGGCCGGTGAGCATGACGCGGCCTTCGGCGTTGGTGGCGACGACGGCGAAGACGAGTTGCCCGTCGACGACCATGGCGATGCGCACGCCGTCGGGTGCGACCTGGAGATCTGTGATGGCTCCGCGAACGAGGTTGTTGACTGCGGTGATGTCGACGGCGGCGGCGTGGTCGATGCCGTCGTCTTCGCGTTGCCATCGCTGGACGCGGCCGTCGACGACGGCCCACAGGGTGCCGGAGGTGCGCCCGAACGACGGCCGGGTGATGGCGGCTCCGGAGACGAGGGTGGCCAGTACGCCGCCGTAAGGTGCGACCACGAGTTCGGAGGATGCCGCTCCGGGACTGCGGGCCAGGACTCCGGCGACACGCTTGCCGTCGGCCGAGATGGTCGCGATGCGCAGGTCGTCGCCGGCGCCGAGTTCACCGGTGACGGGTGTGGTGGTGGTGTCACCGACGTGCAGCAGCGCCCCGTCGCGGATGACGTGGAGTCCTATGTCGGTGCCGACCGCCCCATTCGGGTCGAATTGCTCCACGTCGGTGGTCTTCCAGCCTTTGGGCCGGTCGGTTCGCAGTGGGACGCCGTCGTCGGTGATCTGGTAGGGCCCACCGATTTCGAGGCCTTCGAAGGTGTACACGATCTGGGCGACCATCACGTGTTCGTCGGTGTCGGAGAGTCCGCCGACTCCGGTGAGCGGCACTTGGACTCCGCCGTCACGCACGGCGCTCACTTTGCCGCGCAGCGCGGCGTTGCGGGGGAAGGCGGTGCCGGCGGCGGCTCGTAGGTCGGTCGACGGTCCGGCGATGAGCCGCTGGACAAGGGTGCCCGGATCGGTGTCGGTGCCCGCGTACAGCCAGCGCGGGTCGGGCACGAGAGCCGTGCGGTCGCTGTTGGGAAAGTACAGGGTGGCCGAGCGGTACAGCGATTCGAACTGATTCTTGTCGATGAGGGTGCCGTTGGGCAGCCGGCCGTCGATACGCCACTGGTCGTTGACGCGGCGCAGGTCGAAGGTGGCCGCGACACGTCCGGTGGCCGGTAGCAGTTGCCCGTCGGGTCGCAGGGTGCCCACGTTGTCACCGACCAGACGCAGTCGCACGGTGGTGGCGCTGCGTTCGTCGATGAATACGTTCACTTCGTCGACGACCACCATGTCGCCGCTGGAATCCCATTGCGCCGAGGCTGTTCTGGTGAGGAACTTGCGGGCGGCGCGGTAGTTGCCACGGGGGTTGGCGGTGGCTTTGACGAAGGCCCGCACGAGCGCTTCGGAGTCCATGTCCGGTTGTGGAACGGGGACGGCGTTGGGCGGGTTCTCACGCTGGAATGCGCGGATCGGCTGGGGTGAGGAGTTGTCGGGTATGGTTCCGCAGCCCCCGACGACCAGTGCGAGCACGGTGAGCAGCACCCCGATCACCGTCGCCCGGGTGCGGGCGGTCACGAGGTGTCTCCTTCGGTCGCCAGGACTCTGCCGTTGCCGGATTGTTTGAGCGGCAGTGGGCTACCGAGCAGTTTGTGGCCCCGCACGAGCGGCAGGGTGAGCCGGAAACAGGTGCCTTTGCCCGGTTCGCCCCACGCTTCGAGCCGGCCTTGGTGCAGGCGTGCGTCCTCGATGCTGATGGCCAGGCCGAGTCCGGTGCCACCGGAGCGGCGGACCCGGGACGGATCCGACCGCCAGAATCGGTTGAATACGAGTTTCTCTTCGCCTGGCCGCAGGCCGATGCCATTGTCGCGGACGGTGATCGCGACGGCGTCGCCGTCCGATCGCATGGTGAGGGTGACCGGCTTGTGCTCGCCGTGGTCGATGGCGTTGGCCAGCAGGTTGCGCAGGATCCGTTCGACGCGGCGCGGATCGATCTCGGCGAGGACGGGTTCGGCGGGCAGGTCGAGAACGAGTTCAGTACCGGTGTCATCGGCGAGGTGGCGGACGGTGGCCAGCGCCCCGTCGATGGGGATGGCCATGTCCATGCGTTCGGCGGCCAGTTCGGCCATGCCGGCGTCGTGGCGGGAGATCTCGAGCAGTTCGGTGAGCAGGGTTTCGAATCGGTCGAGTTCTTTGTCGAGGAGTTCGACGGATCGTTTGTACATGGGGTCGAGCTCGTCGCGGGCTTCGTAGAGCAGGTCCGAGGCCATGCGCACGGTTGTGAGCGGGGTGCGCAGTTCGTGGCTGACATCGGAGGTGAACTGGCGCTGGAGTCCGCCGAACTCCTCGAGGTGGGTGATCTGTTTGGACAGGCTCTCGGCCATATCGTTGAACGACGTCGCGAGCCGGGCGATGTCGTCCTCGCCGCGCACGGGCATGCGTTCCTTGAGGCGGCCGTCGGCGAATCGGACGGCGATTCGGGAGGCCGACCGGACAGGGATGACCACCTGCCGGGACACCAGCCACGCGATGGCGGCGAGCAATCCGAGCAGCACGACGGCACCGGTGAGCAGGGTGCCGCGCACGAGATTCACCATCTTTTGTTCATTGGTGAGCGGGAACACCAGGTACAGCTCAAGCCCGGCGATCGCCGAGTTGGTGGGCGTGCCGACGATGAGTGCGGGGACGTTGGTGCCGGAGCCGTTGTCGACGGACGAGTACTGGTAGGCGACCTGCCCGCCCTGCACCATGCTGCGCAGATTGGTGGGCACCTCGTTGGCCGGCCCGGCGATGGTTTCGTGGCCGTCGCGCACGGAGTTGCGCACCACCAGCACGGTGTCGAAGGACCCGACGTCGTCCGAACCCTGTCCGGAGTTGGTGCCACGGTCGGTGAGCAGCGACCGCGTCTGACGCAGCCGGGTCTCCGTCGACATGGCGCCGTCCGAACTCGACAGGTCGCGTTCGACGGTGACGCGGGCACGGTCGAGGGCTTCGGTGGCGGCGGCCAGTTTCACGTTGAGCAGGCTGTCGGTGATCTGGCTGACCAGCACCAGCCCGAGGACAAGCAGCACCACGAACGACAGCAGCAGCGTCGACACCACCACTCGCAGTTGCAGCGAGCGACGCCAGATCTTTCCGAAGGAGCGGCCGAAGCGTGCGGCTGCCCGTGTGATCCGCCCCAGGGTGCTGTTGATTCGCCTGGAACGTCGGATCACGGCGGTCCGGCCTTGTAACCGACCCCTCTCACGGTCAGCACGATCTCCGGGTTCTCCGGATCGGTTTCGACTTTCGCTCGCAGCCGCTGCACGTGGACGTTCACCAGACGGGTGTCGGCGGGGTGCCGATAGCCCCAGACCTGTTCGAGCAGGACGTCGCGGGTGAACACCTGCCGCGGTTTACGGGCGAGCGCCACGAGGAGATCGAATTCGAGGGGGGTAAGCGAGATGGGTACGCCGTCACGGCTGACCTTGTGCGCGGGAACGTCGATCTCGACGGGCCCGATCGACAGGAGTTCGGCGGGTTCGTCGTCGGTGCGGCGCAGCCGGGCCCGGATGCGGGCGACGAGTTCTTTCGGTTTGAACGGCTTGACCATGTAGTCGTCGGCGCCGGATTCGAGGCCCAGGACCACGTCGACGGTGTCGGACTTCGCGGTGAGCATGACGATGGGGACGCCGGAGTCGGCGCGCAGCACCCGGCACACGTCGATGCCGTTCATACCCGGCAGCATCAGGTCGAGCAGGACGAGGTCGGGCCGGATCTCGCGGACGGCGGACAGCGCCTGGGTTCCCTCCCCCACCACGAACGGTTCGAATCCCTCGCCACGAAGCACGATCGTCAGCATTTCGGCGAGCGCGGCGTCGTCGTCGACAACAAGGATCCGTGGCTTCATGGCTCCCATGGTGGCATCTTCGCCGGAAAACGACGACCATGACGCGCCGATCCGGTCGATACCCCACCCCCGACCTGGCCTTTTACCACCCGGGTCCGCCCGGCATCGGACCGCGGCGACGGTTACGATGTCCGGTCATGGGCCAACTCATCGCCATCGAAGGGCTCGACGGCGCGGGCAAGAACACTCTGGTGACCGCGCTGACCGCCATCTGGCAGTCAGCGGGGCTGCGCGTGGCGCACTTCACGTTCCCCCGCTACGGGCAGTCGGTGCACGCCGATCTCGCCTCGGAGGCGCTGCACGGCTCGCACGGGGATCTGTGTGAGAGCGTGTACGCGATGGCGTTGATGTTCGCGCTCGACCGGCGGGAGGCACGCAGTTCGATCGCCGCCGCGGCGGCCGACTGCGACATCGTCGTCTGCGACCGGTACGTGGCCTCGAACGCGGCCTACAACGCGGGCCGACTGCTTCAGGACGCCGGCGGCGAGGTGGTGTCGTGGGTGGACACGCTGGAGTTCGGCCGGTTCGGCCTGCCCGTCCCCGACCGGCACGTGCTGCTGGGCGTCACCCCGGAGGTCGCGATGTCGCGGGCACGGGGACGGGCGGAGTCCGACGCGGCTCGGATGCGCGACGTATACGAACGCGACGACAGTCTGCAGCGCCGCGTCGACGACGTCTATCACCAACTGGCGCAATCGAACTGGCGTTCCCCGTGGATTCTCACCGACGGTTCCGACCCGGCCGCACTCGCCGCCGAACTGCACCCGTGAACCACAGACACCCCCGTCGGATGGACGGGGGTGTCTGTATCACCGAACGACTTCCGTTCCGGCAGTTGACAACTCAGTAGCGGTAGTGCTCCGGCTTGTACGGGCCCTCGACGTCGACGCCGATGTAGTCGGCCTGCTCCTTGGTGAGCTTGGTCAGGGTTCCGCCGAGCGCTTCGACGTGGATGCGGGCGACCTTCTCGTCGAGATGCTTGGGCAGGCGGTACACCTCGTTGTCGTATTCGTCGTTCTTGGTCCACAGTTCGATCTGCGCGATGACCTGGTTGGAGAAGCTGTTGCTCATCACGAACGACGGATGGCCGGTGGCGTTGCCCAGGTTGAGCAGCCGGCCCTCGCTGAGCACGAGGATCGAGTTGCCCGACTCGAAGATCCACTTGTCGACCTGCGGCTTGATGTTGAGGCGAGTCGCCCCCGAGGACTCCAGCCCGGCCATGTCGATCTCGTTGTCGAAGTGGCCGATGTTGCCCAGGATGGCCTGGTTCTTCATCTGCTTCATGTGATCGAGCGTGATGATGCCCAGGTTGCCGGTGGAGGTGATGACGATGTCGGCGTCGCCGATCGCCTGCTCCACGGTCACCACGTCGAAGCCGTCCATGAGCGCCTGCAGCGCGTTGATCGGGTCGATCTCGGTGACCTGCACTCGTGCGCCCTGCCCGGCCAGCGACTCGGCGCAGCCCTTGCCGACGTCGCCGTAACCGCAGACGAGGATCTTCTTGCCGCCGATGAGGACGTCGGTGCCACGGTTGATACCGTCGACCAGCGAATGCCGGGTGCCGTACTTGTTGTCGAACTTGCTCTTGGTGACCGAGTCGTTGACGTTGATCGCGGGGAATGCCAGGTCGCCCGCGGCGGCGAACTGGTAGAGCCGCAGCACACCGGTGGTGGTCTCCTCGGTGACACCCCGCACGGAGTCGGAGATGGCCGACCACTTGGTCTTGTCGTTCTCGAACGAGACGCGCAGCAGTTCGAGGAACACCTTGTACTCGGCCGAATGATCGTCGTCGGCGGGTGGCACCACACCGGCTTTCTCGAACTCGGCGCCACGCAGCACCAGCATGGTGGCGTCGCCGCCGTCGTCGAGGATCATGTTGGCCGGCTCGCCGGGCCAGGTCAGCATCTGCTCGGCCGCCCACCAGTACTCTTCGAGGGTTTCGCCCTTCCACGCGAACACCGGCACGCCCTTGGGCTCGGAGACGGTGCCGTGCGGCCCGACGACCACGGCCGCGGCCGCATGGTCCTGGGTGGAGAAGATGTTGCACGACGCCCAGCGCACCTCGGCACCGAGGGCCACCAGGGTCTCGATGAGCACCGCGGTCTGCACCGTCATATGAAGCGAACCGGAGATCCGCGCGCCCTTGAGCGGCAGCACGTCGGCGTATTCGCGGCGCAGCGACATCAGACCGGGCATCTCGTGTTCGGCCAGGTCGATCTCCTTGCGCCCGAAATCGGCCAAAGACAGGTCGGCGACCTTGAAGTCGATCCCGTTCAGCGTGTCGACAGACGTCATCTATAACCCTTCGTCGATGCGCGGCGCTGTTTCTCGGCCGGCGCGTAAGCAGTCGACACCGAGGCTATCGGACGCCCTCCGGTTAGGGTGCCCTCAGGTGCGGGTACGGATCAGCCCGGGCCCTTGCCGAGGTCGACCTCCGGAGCCTCGCCGGGTCCGGACACCGACGCGAGCTCGCCGCGCTCGCGTCGCGCGAAGACGGAGTTGCGGCGGCCGAACGCGAAGTAGATGACCAGGCCGATCGCCATCCACACGAGGAACCGCAGCCAAGTCTCGATCGACAGATTGAGCATGAGCCACAGGCAGGCGAGCACCGAGAGGATCGGGATCACCGGCATCAGCGGGACCTTGAATCCCCGCGACAGCTCGGGCCGGGTCCGCCGCAGAACCACCACACCGATGCTGACCAGCACGAATGCGAACAGGGTGCCGATGTTGACCATCTCCTCGAGGGTGCCCATCGGGAAGATCGCCGCCAGCACGGCCGAGGTGACGCCGACGATGACGGTCAGCCGGGCGGGTGTGCCGCGCTTTCCGGTGTGTGCCAGCGAACGCGGCAGCAAACCGTCGCGCGACATCGCGAACGCCACCCGCGTCTGGCCCAGCAGCATCACCATGACCACGGTGGTCAGGCCCGCGATGGCGCCGAGGTTGATGATCCAGCCCACCCAGGTGACGCCACGGATCTCGAATGCGGTGGTCAGTGTGCTGTCACCGGCCAGGTCGGTGTAGGGCACCATGCCGGTGAGCACCAGCGTGACCAACACGTAGAGCACGGTCACGATGGCCAGCGAGCCGAGGATTCCCCGCGGCAGCGCCCGCTGCGGGTCCTTGGTCTCCTCCGCGGTCGTCGCCACGACATCGAAGCCGATGAAGGCGAAGAACACCAGCGATGCCGCTGCGAGCAGCCCGTACCAGCCGAAGTCGGTGTCGCCGCCGCCGGTGAGGGCTGAGAACAGCGTCTGGTGGATGCCCGATCCGGTGTCCGACGGCACCGAGTCGGGGATGTACGGGCTGTAGTTGGACGTCTTGATGTAGAACGCGCCGACGATGATCATCAGCAGCACCACACCCACCTTGATGGAGGTGATGACGAGCGAGACCCGCGAGGAGATCTTGGTGCCCAGCGCCAGCAACACGGTCAGGACCGCGATCAGCAGCACCGCACCCCAGTCGAAATCGAATCCGATATCGACGGTGGTGGTGATGTCGAGGAAGTCTCCCAGGTAGGCGGACCATCCCTTGCTCACCACCGACGCGGCCAGCGCCAGTTCCAGCATCAGGTCCCAGCCGATGATCCAAGCCAGGAACTCGCCGAACGTGGCGAAGGTGAAGGTGTAAGCACTGCCGGCGACCGGCACCGTCGAGGCGAACTCGGCGTAACAGAGCGCGGCCAGGCCGCATGCGACGGCGGCGATCACGAACGCCAGCGACACCGACGGGCCTGCGACGTTGCCGGCGGTGCGCGCGGTGAGCGTGAAGATGCCGGCACCGACGACGACCGCCACGCCGAAGACCGTCAGGTCCCAGGCGGTGAGGTCCTTGCGGAGTTTGGAATCGGGTTCGTCGGTGTCGGCTATCGACTGCTCGACCGACTTGACGCGACTGAACAGGGAACTCATTCGACAACCCCCGGACCTGTCTGGGCGAGAACGCTTCGGACCATGGGCGTTACGTTAGTTGACCGCTCCGTGGTCGATGTCGGGTTCGAGGTAGATCAGCCGCGCCTGCGGAAGTGCCGTGCGCACACGCAGTTCGGCCGCGTTGATGGTGTCGGCGATCTTGCCGATGTCGCTGCCCGGGGAGATGGCGATCTTGGCAGCCACCAGCATCTCGTCGGGACCGAGGTACTGGGTCTTCATATGGATGACCCGGTCGACGCCGTCGGCCGCGGTGAGTTCGGCCAGCAGTGCCTTCTCCTCGGCGTCGGTGGCTCCCTCACCGATCAGCAGGCTCTGCATCTCGACGATCAGGATGATCGCGATGACGCCCAGCAGCACACCGATCGACAGGGTGCCGACACCGTCCCAGACCGCGTTGTCGGTGATCATCGTCAGGCCGACACCGCCGAGCGCCAGGACCAGGCCGACGAGCGCACCGGTGTCCTCCAGCAGCACGACGGGCAACTCGGGGGTGCGTGCGTTGCGGATGAACTGCCACCAGGTGGCCCCGCCCTTGAGCGGCTTGGACTCCTTGTAGGCGGTGCGGAAACTGTAGCCTTCCAGGGCAATCGCGACCACCAGGATCACCACGGCCACGATCGGCGATTCGAGTCCGTGGTCGTCGGCGTGCCGGATCTTTTCGATGCCCTCGTAGATCGCGAACATCGACCCGAGCGTGAACAGCACCAGCGCCACCACGAACGAGTAGAAGTAGCGGCTGCGGCCGTACCCGAACGGGTGCAGGCGGTTGGCCTGCTTGGCCGCCCGGTTCTGGCCGAACAGCAGCAGCCCCTGGTTGGATGTGTCGGCCACCGAGTGCACCGCCTCGGCGATCATCGATGACGATCCGGTGATCAGGAAGCCGATGAACTTGGCGGTGGCGATTCCTGCGTTCGCCAGCAGCGCGGCGATGATCGCGCGCTTGGATCCCTCTGCGGACACGTCTCTCCTGGGTGTGGCGACGGTGCGGCCGGCCGCACCGGATCGGCAGCGCGGCGGTCCTCACGCCACGCTGACCGAGCCGCACGGGGCGCGGCTCGGTCAGCGTTGACGATACTGCCACGGCGGGCGAACGCCCCACCGAACCGGACGAATTCCCCGCCTGATCGCGGGGCCAGGTCAGGCGAAGCTGTCGCGCACCCGGCGGTCGGCGTTGCGCATCATGATGCCCGCGTTCTCGACGCCGCTGCCGAGACCGTTCAGCTGGGCCCGGGCGTCGGCGAAAGCGCTGTCCCACTTGGCCTGTGACGCGAGATAGGCTGCGGCGCCCTCCTGCGACTGCCAGTTGGCGCCGAGCTTGTTGACCTGCGCCTTGAGCTCGTCGGCGAGGGCGCCGAGTTTGGCGAACTGGCTCTTGAGGTCGCCGGACAGGGTGTCGAGGCCGGCGAAGTTGTAGGCGATGACGCCGTTGTTGGACATGGATGTACTCCTGACGGTTGTGGGGTCTGTGCGGGACGAGCGGGTTGATCAGGCGTGGGATCAGAGCTTGAGTGGCGATCCGCCGCCCACGCTCTGCGTCACCACGCCCGCGACCTCGGAGTCCTGACTGTCGTAGCCCTTGAAACTCGTGGTCAGGTTGGCCTCGATCTCGTCGAGTGCGGTGTTGAGCCGGGTGGCGAGGTCCTGCCAGTTGTTGTGGGTGTTGCCGAAGGCGGTGGCCGCCTGACCGCTCCAGCTCGCCTGGCCCGTACCGGCCGACGTCCGGATCTGGTTCAGGATGCCTTTCATCTCGCCGACGATGGTGCCGATGGAATCAGCCGACGACTGGCTGGCGGCCAGGTCGATGGAAACTCCGTTGGATGAACCGAACTGCATTGTTTCCTCCTCTTGTGTCATAACCGACCTGTTTGCCGATTATGTTGTGCTGTTGGTGAAGTGATGATCGGTCGGCAAGCGTGACCGCTACGCGCCGGCGGAAGGCGACAGGTTCAGCCGGAGGGCGATATCGGGCGCCGCTTGTTGTGCGGCACTGTGCTGTGCGGCACTGCCGGGGTCGTCGTCCGCACCGAAAACGGCCGGAGCGGTCGATCCGGCCTCACCGACGACACGACGCCCGTTGTCCTCACTGACCAGGTAGGCGGCGCCGCCCTGCGTCCCCTCACCCCCACCGCGGCCGGCAGCCCCGGCAGGTGCAGCGACCATCGGCGCGCCGGCACCGTACCCGTTGCCGCCGGCCGGGTTCCGGGCCACCGGCGTGGCGGTCGCCGAGGGTTCGGCGGCGGTGGGCACGGCCGGCCGGTAGGTTCCGGCCGGGGTCTGCGGCGAGGGCGATCCCGTCGGGGTGGCTCCGGCATTGCCGTACGGACCCGCCGACGGAACCCTGTCCGCCGAGGCCGTCCGCACCGCGGGATCGATCTTCTGCGCCGGCACCGGCCGCTCGTTGATGGTCGTGGGCACCGTGGCCACCGGCACACGTGTTGCGGTGGGAACCGTATTCGTGGCTGTCGGGGTGACCGGTGGCGCCAGTTGGGTCGGCAGTTGCCTCACCGCCCCAACGACCGGCGTGACTGTGTCGACCACGGATCCGGCCACCGAGAACGGGTTGATGCCCTTGATACCCGGCACATTGGTCACCTTGATCTTGACGCCGTTGGTGGTCATGTGGGTGGTGGGCCCGAGCAGTTGGGCACGGGTTGCGGTGACCACGGCGATCGCCTGCGAGAGCCCTTCGGCCGCGAAGCCGAGCGCGAGGCCCTGCCCGGCGGGCGTCACGATGATCGGCAGTGTCGCACCGATCTTGCTCACCGTCGCCGCGATGATCCCCTGGATCTGGCTGAGCCCGGTTCCGACGATGGCCGCCGCGGTCTGGATGTCGATCGACATCGTCGTGCCTTGGCGTGACACGGCCGTGGTGTCGGCGGTGACCTTGACGTTCTTGACGACGGCGGCTTCGGAGGCCTGACCGTCCCACACCTGCGCGGCCACCTTCAATGCACCCGACGATGTCGATACCGCGGTGTCGAGCACCCCCGACAACGCTGTGAACAGCTTCGACGGGTCGATGGCGGCGGTCGCCAGGTTGCCGGTGCCGAAGCCGCCGAGCAGGTCGGTGAGCGGTTTGAGCAGCGCGGTCAGGTCGAGCATGGGCAGGTTCGGCAGTCCCGGCAGAGGCGGCACCTCGGGCACCTGGGGCAGAGCGGGCAGCTTCAGGCTGGCCAAGACGTCACCGACCGGCCGATCCAGGATCGGACCGAGTGGTGTCGCGGCGATCATGTCGTTAACCGATACCTCCGAGACCGATCGGTTCACGGCGCCCGTGGCGCCGGACTCCGAACTGAAAGTCACTGCCTGGACGGATGATTCGCTTCCATTACCCGTCCCCGCCCCTGCCGATGACGCGGATGCCGGCGCCGATGTCGCGCGAGGTGCGCCGGCCGTGCTCATACCCGCATCCCGACGGTCCGGGTGATGCCGCTCGCACCGTCGGTGTCCGTGTTCTCGAAGTCCGCGGCCCCACCGATGGCGGCAGCGGCCGTCCCCAGGTGCACCGCGGCCACTTCGCTCACCGATGCCAGGTGGTTGGTCTGCGCACCGATGAACGAGGCCAGGAACTCCTGGCCGATGAGGCCGAACACCGGGATGAGTGCCAGCGTGTTTGCCCCGGCGTTGATGGCGCCGGCACCCGCTATGGCGACTCCCGTGGACGCCGCGCTCGCTCCGTAACCGCGCACCGCATCAGGAATGACAACAGTCGTGCTCACAGATTCCCCCTTCCTACGAACCCGGGTCCACCGCTCGGCACACCCGACGTCGCTCTATTTCCAATTTCATTGATCCACAAGGGAATCCGATCGATGCAGGCGATAGCCACGACACACCCGGCACCCGGATTCACACAGGATGAATCAGCATGTTCCGACAGGAGTACGAACCAACGCCGGATCAGGCGTGATTCGACCAGGACGTCGCGACGCGGTCAGCGAGGACGGCTGCCGAGAAGTTCGGCGAACGACTCGGCGAACTCCTCGGTGACCCGGGCGCGCTGCGCGAACGCCCGCTGAGCCGCCAAAGCCGCTGTGGCAACTACTGTTTCGCCGAGCCGCGCCGCACCGAGACGATCAGCACGCGGCGACAACACGATCTCCCGCACCCCGCCGACACCGTCGACCTCGATGGATACCAGACCATCCGGGGATGTCTCCCGAACCGTGATCGCCCCGAGTCGGTCCGAGAAGTCCTGCATCCGGCTCAGTTGCGCGCGCGCCCGAGCCTCCAATTCGTCCATCCCCCAAGTCATGTGAACGAGTCACCGGCCCGTCGGACGCACAGCGAAGTCGTCATGCTCGCCACGACGTTCGAAGTCGGCGAGCTCGTCGGCCGTCGGCAGCCCCATGGCGCCGATGATGCCGGCATCCACGCCGTCGTCGAGAAGTCTTGCGCGGAGACGGATTCCGGATACCATCGCGGCGCCGCGGCACAGCGCTGTCAATTCTGCGGCCAGGCCGGTCATGTCGCGCCGCATTTCACCCTCGGCGATCTTGACGGACACCGGCAAGCCCTGATGTGTGGCGGTCACGGTGACCGCCCCGCTGCGGGAGCGGACCGTCGTCAATGCGTCGGCGAATCCGCTGGAACAATCGCTCTGCGCCCTGGCCGACCATCTGTCGGTGAATGTTGTGCTTTCCACTCCGAATACCCCCGTATCGTTGCGATGCGCGCCTGGCGGCACCGTCTCAAACATTCGCAGAACTACATCAAATGCGCCGTACTGCAATGATCTTGACTACCGAGCCGACAAAACCGCCGAATGATGATTGTCCGGTTTGTCGTTGCGATGTGCAGATAGTGCCACATCCGTCGAGTGCTGACCATAGGCCCACCTCGGTCCTGTGGATAACCCCGGCGCACTTCCGTCGGCAATTTTGTCAGCATTGCTAACAATCGAAGTTGCCATTCAGGCATTGGTAACAAACGCATAACGGACTGGATGCGGAGTTGTGATCACGGTCGCAGCCCGGCTAGTCTTCAGGCGAAACTCCGGGAAGAAGGCCGGGAGTTCGGCTCGCATGATTGAAAAGAGATTCTCGATGCACAAGACCCGTGGTGGCGGAAGCGACCCCCTCGCTCAGATCCTCAACGTCCTGAACGGCAACGGAACCAACACCGGCTCTTCGGCGGGGCAGACGTCCACCGGCTCGTCCGCCTAGAACACGCACCGGACAAACCGTCTCGCGCGCAGCCGCGGGGCGGTTTTCTGCTGTCCGGAAGGCTTCACGGTACCGATCGACTACGGCGCCGGCTCCCATTCCAGGACCCACACCGTAGGACCATCAGTGAGCGTGTAGCTGCCCACTTCCACAGCACCGAACTTGCGAATATAGGCGTCGGCCAGGTCGCGATCACCGGCCCGGACGACGGCCGACAAGCCACGCCTGCGGCCTTCGGCGATCAGTGGCTGCAGCGCCACCCACAGCACGCCGGAGCGGCGATAGTCCGGTGCCACGGCCGCGAGAACCACACTGGCCACATCCGCGCCGGGTACGGATGCCTGTTCGGCATCGCTGTTCTCCTTGAACCGGGCCATGAACGCATCGTTGCCACCGACAAGTTCACGCCCCTCCTCGACGTGTTCGGGCAGCGGCGGCACTTTCACATGGTCGGGAGCCGTCCACACCACGACCCCGCACAGTTCGCCCGACCCGGTGAACGCGCCGTTCACCCCCGACGTCCGCTTGGGGTTGAGCTCGATCTCGGCAAACCAGCGCGCGAGCCGCGGCGACATGAGATCACCGAACAACCAGTTCAGATGCGGGATATCGGGGATACCCCGCGCCACGATCTCCACCGCCCGCGCCCGCTCCGCGGGATCATCGAGCCTGACGGGGCGCGCCACCATCTCACTGACCGATACAGACATTCAGACCTCCGAAAATCCTTGTGCGGCAGCGATAACGAGCCGTCTCCGGTGACCGCCGCTAAGCAGCCCGCCCACCGCCGGGCGGAACCTCGAGGACCCATACCGTCGACCCGTCACTGAGCTTATAGTTGCCAAGTTCGACCGCGGAGAACAGCCTGACGTACGCGTCGGCGAGGTCTCTGGTGCCGGTCCTGAGCACACCGGGCACATCGCGCCGCAGGCTTTCGGCGATCACCGGTTCGACTGCGGCGCGCAGCACGCCGCGGCGGCGATATTCGGGGGCCACCGTCGCCACCGACACCGAGAGCGCCCCGGGCACCGACCAGGTGCCCACATCGGGTTCCTGACTCTGCCGGTACCTCTCCATGAAGCCGACATCGTGGCCGAAAAGTTCGACCCCCCTCGCAACCAGATCCGGGTCGGGCGCGCACGCCGTGTGGTCCGACGCGGACCACACCACCACCGCGCAGAGTTCGCCCGAGTCGGTAAAGGTGCCGTGCACCCCGTCGGTCCGGGCGGGCGACAACGTGACCTCGGCCAGCCATCGGACGAGCTGTGTGGACATCAGCTCGCCCATCAGCCACTTGAAGTGCGGTATGTCCGCGATGCCCTGGGCAAGGAGTTCGACCGCGCGCGCACGCTCCTGCGGGTCATCGAGCCTGATAGCGCGAGTGGTCAAGTTTTCCGAGGGCCGCACACCGCCTCCATGTCGTCGTCGAACGTGATCTTTGTCTCATCCGGGGTCCCACTGCGCGAGACCCGAATCCATCACAGCAGTTCAGCGGGCCGACGGCACATGTCAGCAACCGTGCTCCAGGAAACCCGACCTGCGATCTTTACTATGCCGTGACTATCTCTTTACCAGTAGATAGCTGGTCATGTTAGGTTAGCCTAGCGCAACCTAAAGTTCGGGTTGCATACGATTCCCACCACCCAGATCGGAGTACAGACATGGGCTACACCGTGGACGAGGTTCTGAACGCCACCATGACCGACGTCGTGCAGGCCGTCGGAGGCAATCTGAGTTCGCAGGGCAGCGGCCAGGGCAGCACCGGATCCTGAGCCGGCAGCTCACTCACACCAATCGGGTCAGCGCCGGACCACCCGGCCTCCCAATTCCCATCCGGATACCCGACGCTCGGGACACCGCACACAATCCAAGGAGAACCACCATGGCAGGCATCGGAGCCGACACCACCGTCAGGGACGTCATCCAGCTGGTCGGCAACAGTATCTTCACCGGACTCGGCAGCACCGACTCCGGCAATACCGGCGGCGGCAACGGCAGCAGCACCGGCTCCTGAGCCCCACAGCCCGGCCCTGTTCGAGCCGTCCCGTACAACACACGGGACGGCTCGTTCGTTGTGTTCGGGGGCTTCGTATTGTTAGAGGGCTATGACAGATTCCGGTCGCGCCACGGCGCACTCCTCGCCCGACGGCACAGCGTCGACACCGCGCCGGCCGCTGTCGACGCTCTTCACCGAGGCGCTCGTTCCTCGGTGGCGGCTCGTCGCCGTGTTCGCGCTGTGCCAACTCGCTGCCACGTTCACCGCACTGGCGCAGCCCGCACTCAACGCCCGCATCGTCGACCACGGGATCATGGCCGGTGATACCGGCCAGATCTACCGCGTCGGCGGCTACATGCTGATCGTCGCGGTGGTCAACCTCGCAGTCTCCCTCGCCGCGGTCTACCTTTCCGCCCACATCTCGGCCTCGATGGCTCGGGACCTGCGGATATCCGTTCGTGATCGGGTCGCCCTGCTCTCGGACGCCGAGGCCTCCCGGTTCGGCATTCCCAGCCTGCTCACCCGCGCCACCGGCGACGTCGTCAATGTCCAGGTGTTGCTGTTCGCAGTGTTGGCGATAGCCGTCACCGCGCCGTTCATGCTGGTGGGTGCCACCGTCCTCTCGTTGATCCAGGGTTGGCGGCTGTCCCCGGTCATCGTCGTCGCCGGCACCATCCTGTCGGTGGGGATCGGCGTGTTCATCCGGCAGCTGATCCCCGCGGCCACACTCATCCAGAAGCGCATCGACAACCTGAATCGGATCGTCCGCGAACAGCTGTCGGGTCAGCGGGTGATCCGGGCATTCAGCCAGGAGCGGACCGAGCTCCGGCGTTACGACGAGGCCAACACCGACCTGTTCACCGTTGCCTTACATATGGGTCGTTGGCAGACCGCGCTGCTGCCCACTGTCACCGTCGTGGCCGGCCTCGCCTCGGTGACGGTGTCCGGGCTGGGCGCCATCTTTGTCGACCGCGGCTGGATGAAGATCGGGCAATTGATGGCCACCAGCGGTTACTTGATGCAGATCCTGATCGCGGTCTCCATGCTTTCTGTAGTTGCAGGAGTGATACCGCGTGCCAGTGCGAGCGCCGCACGCATCATCGAGATCCGCGACACCCAGCCGTCGATCGACCCCGACGGCGGACAGCTCGACGCCGATGGTCTGGCGGCCCTCGGCGTCACCGACCGCGCCCCGCTGATCGAGTTCGACGGTGTCGGCTTCCGGTACGCCGGAGCCGAAGCACCGGCACTCGACGCGATCTCGCTGTCCTTCCGGCCCCAATCGACCACCGGCATCATCGGCGGTACCGCGAGCGGCAAGTCGACGCTGCTGTCGCTGCTGCCCCGGCTCATCGATCCCACCTCGGGCGCCGTTCGCTGGAATGGTGCCGATGCCGCCGATGTCGCACCCGCCGTGCTGCGGTCCCGCATCGCCTACATCTCATCCGGGACGTCGCTGATCACCGGCACCATCGCCGACAATCTGCGCATCGGCAGGGCCGACGCCACCGACGATGAACTGTGGCAGGCACTCGACCTGGCCTCGGCCGGGTTCGTCCGTGAGCGAGACGGCGGCCTGGACGCCAAGGTCAACCCAGGCGGCAGAAACTTCTCCGGCGGTCAGCGCCAGCGGCTCGCGCTCGCCCGGGCGTTGCTGCGCCGCCCCGATGTCTTCGTTCTCGATGAGCCGTTCAGCGCCCTCGACACCGACACCGAGCAGGCGATCATCGGCGCCATCCGCTCGGCCTGCCCCACGTCGTCGATCATCATCGGCACGCAACGGGTCTCGTCGATCCGGCACGCCGACCAGATCGCGGTCATCGACGCGGGCCGGATCGTCGCGGTCGGCACCCATCGCTCGCTGCTGGCCGACTCGACCGTCTACCGCGAACTCGCCGACGCCCAGGCGGTGGCCGGTGTCTGAGAAGACCTCGCCGGACAACTCGACCGGCCTGAGAACCCTCATCTGGCTGCTGGCGCAGATCCGGGTAAGCCGCCCACGCATGGCGGCCGTGTCGGTACTCGCGATTGCGTCCACGATCTGCACCCTGGCCGCCCCTATGGTGCTGGGCCGGGTGACCAACGTCATCGTCGACGGCTCCACCGGGCTGGGCGGCGCGGGCTCGGGGGTGATGGACTGGGATCTGCTGTGGACCCTCGTCGCCGTGGCCGCATCGGTGTACCTGGTCGGCTACGCGTGCTCCCTGTCGCAGGGACTGCTGCTGACGACCACGGTCCAGCAATCGATCGCCCGCCTGCGCGCCAAGGTGTCGGAGCTGATTCCGCGGGTCCCGATCGGTTTCACCGAATCCACCCGGCGCGGCGAGCTGATGGCCAAGGCCACCACTCACATCGACAACGCCACCACGGTACTCGGTCCGGTGTTCGTATCCCTGCCGACCAACCTGCTGACTGCGGTCGTCACCGCTGTCGTGTTGTTCTGGATCTCGCCGCTGCTGGCGGTCATCGTCCTGATTTCCGCTCCGCTCTCGGGTGTCGTCGCGGCGTTCGTGGCCGCCCGGGCCAAGCCGCATCTGCTGAGCCAGTGGAAGGCCACGGCCGCCCTGTCGGGAAGTTTCGAGGAGGAACTGTCCGCGCGGCAGATGATCAGGGCCTACGACGCCGACGACCTGACCCGCGGCCGGTTCACCGCACTCAACGACACACTGTTCGGGTCGATCCGGTCGGCGCAATGGGCGGCCGGCACCCTCTCGCCCGTGTTGATGTTCCTGAACGCGATCGTGTTCCTTCTTCTCGCGGTGGTCGGCGGCATCCAGGTCATCAACGGCCATCTCAGTCTCGGCGCCGCGCAGATCGTGATCGTCTTCGCCACGCAGCTCGCCGGGGCGGTCAAGGAACTGGCGAGCTTCCTGCCTCGCATCCAGTCCGGTGCGGTCTCGGCCGCGCAGGTCCGTGACCTGTTGCTGACGCCCACCGAGACCGACCCTGCCGTCGACGCCACTGAACGCCCGGCCCTGCCCGCCGGTCCGCCGCGGATCGACTTCGACGGCGTCGAGTTCGGCTACGAACCAGGCACGCCGGTCCTACACGAGGTGACCTTCTCCATGCGGCCGGGCACCACCACCGCCATCGTCGGCACCACCGGCTCGGGGAAGACGACGCTCACCAGTCTGTTGCAGTGCTTCTACACACCCGGGTCCGGCAGCATCCGCATCAATGACACCGACGTCACCGAGCTGGGCCGGGCCGGGGTGCGCTCGATGATCGCGGCCGTGGCCCAGGAACCGTGGCTGTTCACCGGCAGCGTCGCCGACAACGTGGCCTACGGTCTCCGGGAAACCGACGGGCAGGACGATGAACGCGAGCTCCGGCTGGCCGAGGCCATCGTCGACAGCCACGTGGGGCAGATCGTGTCGGTGCTTCCCGACGGTCTGGACACCGTGGTCGGGCATGACGGCGGCAATCTGAGCGCCGGTGAACTGCAGCTGGTGACGGTCGCCAGGGCGATCGCGGCCCAACCTCGGATCCTGGTGCTCGATGAGGCGACCAGTTCCGCCGACCCGCGCACCGAGTTGCTGATTCAGCGAGCTTTGCTGAAACTGCGGAGCACGACCACGACGCTGCTGATCACCCACCGCCTCGCCACGGCGGCGCTCGCCGACCAGATTGTTGTCCTGGAGGATGGTCGCGTGGTCGAATGTGGTAGCCATCAGGAGCTGATGGCGGCAGGGGGCAGCTACGCTGAACGTTGCGCACGAGACAGCCAGGCAGATGTCTCGGACGCCGTTTCGCGCCTGCGTGGGCCTCGCCGGGCCAGTTACGACGAAACACCGACACAGGTATTGGGCCGTATCACCACGACGGCCACTTGGGAATAGATGGAGGACTTGTGTTCAACAGGCACATTCGGGGCGGGCGCATCCGGGCCGGGCTGATCGCCTCGGCGGTCACCGCGCTCACTGTGATCGCCTCGTCGGCGACCGGTGTCGCACACGCGGACCCGTCGTCACTGCTGGTCGACGCCGGCTCCAAAACGGACCGGATCACCGACATCATCGTGTACTCCCCCGCGATGAAATCGGATGTTCCGCTCACTGTCATCAAGCCCAAGGACCCGTCCAAGCCGCGCGGTGTGCTCTATCTCCTCAACGGTGCGGGCGGCGGCGAAGATACCGCCAACTGGTTGAACAAGACCGACATCGAAGAGTTCACGGCCAATAAGAACGTGTATGTGGTGGTCCCCAACCGGGGTGCGTTCAGCTACTACACCGACTGGCAGAAGCCCGACCCGCACCTCGGGCTGTACAAGTGGTCGACCTTCCTGGGCAAGGAATTACCCCCGGTCATCGATGCCACTTACAACACCAACGGACGTAACGCGATCGGCGGCATCTCGTCCTCGGCCACCTCGGTGCTCAACCTGTCGATGGAACACAAGGGCCTGTACAAGGCCGTCGGCGCCTACAGCGGATGCGCGCAGACCTCGGACCCCGTCGGGCAGCGGAGTGCGCGGCTGGTGGTGGAAACGCGTGGCAAGGGCGATGCGACCAACATGTGGGGTCCGTACAACGGTCCGGGATGGAAGGCCAACGACCCCGTCCTGCACGCGGCCGGACTCCGGGGCATGCCGCTGTACATCTCCAGCGGTGGTGGAATCCCCGGCAAGTACGACAACCCGCACTACGTCACCAAGACCAAGACACTGGCCGACCAGATCGTGATCGGCGGGGTCCTGGAAGGTGGCTCGGTGTACTGCACCCAGAACCTGCCCCGCAGGCGCAAAGGGCTGCGGGTCCCCGCGACGGGCGACCCACACCCGGCCGGAGCGCATTCCCGGCGCTACTGGCAGGACCAGCTCCACCGCTCGTGGTCGTTCTACGAGCGCCATCTGCGCTGAATCCCCTGCACCGGAGCTCCTCGCCGACACCGTCCGACGAGGGGCTCCGGTCATTTTGCCTGTACACCCGCCGCACCGTGTTGGGCGGTTCGGCACGCTACACCGTGGAAGTCCGTGCCCGGAGTCGTGCTATCGCCGCGGGCATATCGGCCACCTCTTGGCCCAACACCCAAGTGGTCGCGCCACTCGCATCGACATAGCTCCCGGTATCCACACACAGCAATTTCTCGCGATACGCGACAGCCAACTCAGGAACATTCGTCCTGAGCGTCAAGGGGTGGCCGCGCTCCATAGCAACCTCGTACGCGGCGATGGCAAGTGTTCGCAAGATGCCTGAATTGCGTAAGCGCGGTTCGACCACCGCATGGGCGACGTCGATCGCATCAGGGCGGACCGGATGTTGCTCCGCCGTCTTGCGCAGCATCTGGAACCGCCGCGCGATATCAAGGTTCGCTTTCACAAGTTCGGTCAGGAACGACAACTGATCGTCAGTCGTGGTCGGCGCCGGCTGTCCGGGATGATTGAGCACCAACAATCCCACCAGTCGGCCGTCGGTGTCGAATGCCCCTATGCTGCCGCCCTGCCGCACGCATCCGCACTTGCGCTCGGCCGCCCAGCGCAATGCCTCGTCCGACATGGCGTCACCGAAGAGCCAACGGTAGAACGACAGTTCCGCGACCGCGACCGTCACCAGTTCAACGGCCTCCGCAAACTCATCCGGAACCAGCAGACGACAGCGTACGCCGGCGCCGTCCGATCCTGCAATCGCAGACCCGTCTTGCCCGTCGTCAGCTGTCACGATAGCGATGCCTCCATCTCATCTTCAATTGCGCCTTGACCGGTCCTCAGTATTCCACCTCGATCAGCGCCGTAGGCGTGGCAATCGTCCAATCGGTAGTCGTGACCAACCACGTATCCGTGACGGTAAGCGCACGATCAGCTTCGCTAGATGCTGCCTTGATATTCAGTACAGCAATGTGTATCTTCGACACGTGGCTGCCCTGCCGCATCAACCTACTATCACAACGGAGTCATAATATGCCTCAGCGAGATACAGACGCCCTCATCGACGCCGCCGTCGGCCGGGTTATCGACGGAGTCGTCGACGGCCTCATCGGTGCAGTCACCGAGGCCGCCGGAAGCTGACCTTAGCGTCGCTAAATATATACAGCAGACCGGCTTTGGCAGATGCCAGAGCCGGTCTGCTGTTCGTCTTACCCCGCCAGGACAATTGGGCTTTACCACTCAGCCCCCGGAATGTCACCGATTCTGGCTACATTGCGCAATGAATCGGTCCCTAAGAATATACGCGTTTCGCACAGCAGGCGGACCATAACACTTACATAGCTTTGCGTACGAATATCTTCGAGGCCTTGTTTGTTGCTATAGCAGGTACACGAGTTGTTTTGATCGTGCTCCCGATACTCGCCCGCTTTCCTCGGTCCGCGTAGGACGTTGGCTCCACCGCCCGGTTAACGCTGTGCAACATGGCGAGCACATCCGGTGGACATACTGTTGACTGTTCAGTGGACTCCGAACCGTCGCAGCCGGTGTCCGAGCGATAGCAGCCCCGCGACACCTCGCCCGAGCGGCGAGCGGGCTGAACACTCACCGAGGAGTCCCCGTGCCCGGTCCCGACCAGCCCACCACCGTCCTGCCGGCGAAACGACCCAGCGCCCCGGCCCTGCATTCGGTCTCCGACACCCGCATGCGTATCGAGTACCGGACGGTGCACGGCTACCGGCGCGCATTCCGGATCGCCGGCAGCGGGCCTGCTCTGCTGTTGATCCACGGTATCGGCGACAATTCCTCCACCTGGGACGACGTCATCCCGACGCTCGCCCAGCACTACACGGTCATCGCGCCCGACCTGCTGGGGCACGGACTGTCCGACAAGCCGCGCGCCGACTACTCGGTGGCCGCGTTCGCCAACGGCATGCGCGATCTGCTGGTGGTCCTGGGCATTCCCAAGGTCACTGTGGTCGGTCACTCCCTCGGCGGCGGTGTGGCCATGCAGTTCTGCTACCAGTTCCCCCGCTTCGTCGAACGCCTGGTGCTGGTCGCCGCCGGTGGCGTCATGCGCGAGGTCAACCCCGTCCTGCGCCTGGTGACACTGCCCGGAGCCGGTGAGGTGCTCGCGATGCTCCGCATCCCCGGCGTATTGCCCGCGCTGCGATGGGGCATCGACACCCTGGCCGACGTCCCGGGCCTGCCCGGCGTCCCCGCCAACTGGTCGCCGCGCCGGCTCCTGCGAGACCACGACGATCTTCTGCGGGTGGTCGGCGGGCTCGCCGACCCGCACGCGTCGAAGGCGTTCCTGCGTACCCTGCACGCCGTCGTCGACTGGCGCGGCCAGTCGGTCACTATGCTCGACCGCTGCTACCTCACCGAGCGGCTACCGATGATGGTGATGTGGGGTACCGACGACACCGTCATCCCCTACCACCACGCGGTGCTCACCCACACCGCCATCCCGCACTCGGAACTCGTCACCTTCTCCGGCTCCGGTCACTTCCCGTTCCACGACGACCCCGAACGCTTCACCCGCACCCTCATCGACTTCATCGAGCACTCCACGCCACTGGACTTCGATCCGCTCATGTGGCGCGAGCTGATGAGTTCGGGCGGTGCACAGCGCGCCGACCTCGAGGGTGACGAGGAGACCATCGACGAGGTGCTCGAGGCACTTGAGGACGAACGCAGCGCCACCTGACCACCAGCACCGCGTCGGCGACACCTGTAGTCCTTGTACAAGTAGTCACCTATAGGGCACCCTAAGTGACAAGGATAACAATCCGACAACAACTCAATATAGGCATTTACCTCTCCACCATCCCAGACAGTCGAGCGCTATATTCAGAAGCGCAGGTCCAATTCAGTCACCCCCTCATGAACGGAGATCTCGATGAACCGCCCACAGAAAGACGATCCCCCCGTACTCACCTTCGACCAGTTCCTTTCGTTCCTCAGCGCCCTCGGCGGCTTTGCAAACGGGAGCTGACCCACCGAGAGCCGAAGACCGCCCTAGCCGGGTTAGCTTCACAGAGAACCGGATTCGCGTTCGCGAGTCCGGTTCTCTGCTTTCTCGTACACGTTCTCGCAGTTCATGGACCATGCCGTCACGAAACATTAGATGAGCTAATTAAATGACCGGATTCCTACGGTTGAGATAGATTTCAACCATTTGGACGACATCATTTAAAGCGACGTACGAGTATAAGGGTCCCGCAAGAGTCCAAGTCTTTTCACACTGAAGAGTGATGGGGAGACCCTCGATGAGGTGCCCAAAGTATTCGAAGACGAACGCCGCGCCACCCGAGTCAGCCTCCGCAACAACCGCCCGCGGTTCGCACGTCTCGGGTGATCTCATTGCGGGCGGCCAATTCGTCGTCGGCCGGATAGTCGACGCCGACCAGGCACAGTCCGCGTGCTTCGGCCACCGGAACCTGCTGGTTGCGTTCGGTGGCAGCGAGAAGTCCGCGACACCAATCGATGTCACGACGACCGTCGCCGACGCTCGCCACAGCACCGACCAGCGAACGCACCATCGACCAGCAGAACGCATCGGCGCTCACCGACCCGATCAGCACACCGTCGTCGCCGCTGCGCCACGAAAAGCGTTGTAGGTCACGGATGGTCGTAGCGCCCTCACGACGCCGGCAGAACGCGGCGAAGTCGTTGAGCCCCAGCAAGGTGTGCGACGCCGCGTTCATCGCGTCAACGTCCAGGGGGCGGCGCCAGGCGGCGGTGGTACGAGCGACCACCGGCTCGGCACCCCAGCGGGCATCGGTGAGCCGGTACTCGTAGTGGCGCCGCAGCGCCGAGAACCGGGCATCGAAATCGGTGCTCACCCTGGATACGGCCTTGACCCGCACATCGTAGGGCAGCATCTTGCCCAACCGTCCCACGAGCGCCGACGGATCACCCGAGATACTGCGGGTGTCGAGCGCGGATTCGGGGATATCGGTATGGCACACCTGCCCGGTGGCGTGCACGCCCGCGTCGGTGCGGCCGGCGACGGTCAGCCGAACCGGCACGCGCAGGACCGTCGCCAAGGTGTCTTCGAGGACCGCACACACGGTCCGCTGATCGGTCTGCCGCGCCCAGCCCGCGAAGTCCGTGCCGTCGTAACCCACATCGAGCCGCAGACGGACGAACCCGCCGCCACCTGATGAGGTGACGGCGGGTTCGTGGGCAGTGTTGCTGCTCAGTCTTCCGACTCCTGCTGGCTCGGCGGCAGCGAGTAGCCCGCGGCCTCCGCGTCGGCGTCGGTGGCGAACCAGATCTCGGCGATCGTCGAATCGTAGAACCGAGTGCCGGGGCGATGGTAGAGCTTGGAGCTCTCGTTGCCCTTGATCGGGAAACCTTCCGGCTGCGAATCGTCCTCGAGCGGGGCGTGCGAACCGGAGTTCGCGGGCGCATCGGAGGTGTCGAGCAGACCCACCGGAGCGGCGGTCTCGGTCTCAGCTTCGGTGTCTGCCGCTTCGGCGGTCTCGACAACCTCGACCGCGGGAGCCTCGGCGGCCTTCTTGGCCTCGGCTGCCTTCGATGCGGCCGCCCGGTTGGCGCGGCTGGCCTCGGTGGACACGGTCTCACCGGTCACCAGTTCGATCACTGCCATGGGAGCGTTGTCGCCCTTGCGGTTGATCGTCTTGATGATGCGGGTGTAACCACCGTTGCGGTCGGCGAACGACGGACCGATCTCCTCGAACAGCACGTGCACGATGTCCTTGTCACGGATGACCTTGAGGACCTCGCGCCGGTTGGCGAGCTTGCCGTGCTTGGCGTGGGTGATCAGCTTCTCGGCGTACGGACGCAGCCGCTTGGCCTTGGCTTCGGTGGTGGTGATGCGGCCGTGCTCGAAGAGAGCCGTGGCGAGATTCGCCAGGATCGCCTTCTGATGGCTCGCCGACCCGCCGAGGCGGGCACCCTTTGTGGGCTTGGGCATTGCAATCTCCTAGAAGAGACGACTCTCGATCTTCGACGACCGCGAGTCACGGGTTCTGATGGTGAGCTACAGCTCAGAGCTGTCGGCTACAGCTGTTCGGTCTCTGCGAAATCCTCGCCGCCGTCGTCGCTGAACGTGGCGTCGTCCGACCAGGTGCCGGTGGCCGGGTCGTAGCCGGCGACCTGCGACGGGTCGAAGCTGGCCGGGCTGTCCTTGAGCGACAGACCGAGCGTGTGCAGCTTGACCTTCACCTCGTCGATCGACTTCTGCCCGAAGTTGCGGATGTCGAGCAGATCGGACTCGGTGCGGGCAACCAGCTCGCCGACGGTGTGCACACCTTCGCGCTTGAGGCAGTTGTACGACCGGACGGTCAGCTCGAGTTCCTCGATCGGCAGGCTGAACGACTGGATGTGATCTGCCTCGGCCGGCGACGGCCCGATCTCGATGCCCTCGGCCTCCACGTTGAGCTCGCGGGCCAGCCCGAACAGCTCGACGAGGGTCTTGCCCGCCGACGCCAGCGCATCGCGCGCGCTGATCGAGTTCTTGGTCTCGACGTCGAGCACGAGCCGATCGAAGTCGGTGCGCTGCTCGACACGGGTGGCCTCGACCTTGTAGGTGACCTTCAGCACCGGCGAGTAGATCGAGTCAACCGGGATGCGGCCGATCTCGGCACCCGACGCCTTGTTCTGCACCGCGGGCACATAGCCGCGGCCACGCTCGACCACAAGCTCGATCTCGAGCTTGCCCTTGTCGTTGAGGGTGGCGATGTGCAGATCGGGGTTGTGCACGGTGACACCGGCCGGGGGCACGATGTCGGCGCCGGTCACGGTGCCCGGCCCCTGCTTGCGCACGTACATGGTGACCGGCTCGTCCTCCTCGGAGCTGACCACGAGGCCCTTGAGGTTCAGGATGATGTCGGTGACATCCTCCTTCACACCGGGGACGGTGGTGAACTCGTGCAGGACACCGTCGATGCGGATGCTGGTGATGGCGGCACCGGGGATCGACGAGAGCAGGGTACGGCGCAGCGAGTTGCCGAGGGTGTAGCCGAAGCCGGGTTCGAGCGGTTCGATGAAGAACTTCGACCGGTTGTCGGCCACGATCTCCTCGGTGAGGGCAGGTCGCTGTGAGATGAGCATTGAGTGGATTTCTCCTTGTGAAGCCCGCTATATGACTTCGTAGAAGGTTGACCGAACAGCGTGTGCTGTAAGGCTGTAGCTGTCTGAGGACTACTTGGAGTAGAACTCGACGATGAGCTGCTCGGTGATCGGGATATCGATCTGCGCGCGCTCGGGAACGTTGTGCACCAGGATCCGCAGCGTCGACGGAACCACCTGCAGCCAGCCCGGAACCGGACGATCGCCGACGAGCTCCTTGGCGATCTGGAACGGGGTGGTGGCCAGCGACTTCGGCCGGACGTCGACGATGTCGTACTGGCTGACGCGGTAGCTGGGCACGTCGACCTTCACACCGTTGACGGTGAAGTGGCCGTGGCTGACCAGCTGGCGGGCCTGACGACGGGTCCGGGCGATGCCTGCGCGGTACACGACGTTGTCCAGTCGGGTCTCGAGGATGCGCAGCAGCTCGTCACCGGTCTTGCCGGAGCGACGGTTGGCTTCCTCGTAGTACTTGCGGAACTGCTTTTCCAGGATGCCGTAGGTGAAGCGGGCCTTCTGCTTCTCCTGCAGCTGAAGCAGGTATTCGCTCTCCTTGATCCGCGCGCGGCCGTGCTGGCCGGGCGGGTAGGGGCGACGTTCGAACGCCTGATCTCCGCCGATGAGATCGACACGGAGACGACGAGACTTCTTGGTGGCGGGGCCGGTATAACGAGCCATTGTTCTCTAGTTCCTTTCCCGCTTAGACCCGGCGCCGCTTGGGCGGGCGGCAGCCGTTGTGCGGCTGCGGGGTGACATCGGAGATGGTGCCGACTTCGAGGCCGGCGGCCTGCAGCGACCGGATGGCGGTCTCGCGACCCGAACCCGGTCCCTTGACGAACACGTCGACCTTCTTGACGCCGTGCTCCTGCGCCTTGCGGGCGGCGTTCTCGGCGGCGAGCTGCGCGGCGAACGGGGTGCTCTTACGCGAACCCTTGAAGCCGACGTGACCCGACGACGCCCAGCTGATCACGTTGCCGTTGGGGTCGGTGATCGAGACGATGGTGTTGTTGAACGTCGACTTGATGTGTGCGTTGCCGTGCGGGACGTTCTTCTTATCGCGACGGCGTGTGCCCTTCTTGGGGCCTGCAGCGCGTGACTTCGGAGGCATTACTTCTTCTTCCCGGCGATGGTCTTCTTCGGGCCCTTACGAGTGCGGGCATTGGTCTTGGTGCGCTGTCCGCGGACCGGCAGACCACGACGGTGGCGCAGGCCCTGGTAGCAGCCGATCTCGATCTTGCGACGGATGTCGGCCT
>NZ_CALLZT010000132.1:0-15849 GCF_937858515.1 uncultured Gordonia sp.
AGCGACAGCTACAAGGTTCTCGACAACGCGCTTTCGCAGCGCCTGGCCGCCGGTCAGCAACTCGACACCATCGCCACCTGGGCGCCCCGCGAACCCGACACGGTGTACACGCCGCTGTCGACGGGTGCGGGCCAGTACCGGGCGCTGGGCCGGATGATCACGCTCAGCCGCGTCGGGCAGGTGCGCGATTCGTTGCAGCGGGCGTGGGATCAGCTGTACCTGACGTCCACCGACACCGAGATGCGGTCGCTGCACATCCCGGGCGCCGGGGCCTACCGTCCCGACGATCAGCCGCTGGTACTGGTGGTGTCGTCGATGGCCGGCGGTGCGGGTGCGTCGATGGCCCTGGACATCTGCCGTGTCCTGACGCTGGTGCAGGGGGTGGATCCGCGGCTGATGGCCGTGTTCATGGTGACCCCGGACATCTTCGAGACGCTACCGCCGTCGGCGGTCACCGGCACCCGGGCCAACGCGCTGGCGATGCTCGGTGAGATCGTCGCCGCGCAGACCGGGTCGGCCCGCCGCTCCGACGTGGAGCTGCTGCGGGCGCTCGGTCACGAACACGGCGAGGGCGCCCGGATCCCGTTCGCCCGTGTGTTCCCGGTCGGCCGCTACGTGGGTGCCCAGCGCACCGTGTTCGGTGACGGCACCCCGGACGCGGTGTACCGGGGTCTGGGGCGTGGTCTGGCCGGTCTGACCCTGTCGGCGCCGGCGATGCAGCAGTTCGTCGAGTGGGACCTCACCAACGGCGTGGGCGATCAGGGTTCGCTGGAGTATCTGGGCTGGGGCAACCGGCAGTGGAACAACATCCCTTGGGGCACTTTCGGTTTCGCGAGCCTGAGTATGGGCCGCGACCGGTACGCCGAGTACGCCGCCCAGCGCCTGGCGCGCAGTAGTGCCGACCGGCTCCTGCACGGGCATTTGCGGCCGGGCAACACCGCCTCCGACGAGGAGCAGGTGGGCGCCGCCCTCGACAATCAGTGGGACAACATCTGCCGCGGACTGGGCCTGGCCGGGGCGGGCACCACGTCGGGTACCGCGCAGTGGCTCTCGAACGTGGTGCTGCCCACCCAGCAGGTCAACCAGCATGCGGCGGCCATCGTCAACCAGACGGTGCGCCCGCGGCTGGACACCTCGCCGGGCGTCAACGGCGAGCAGTGGGCCGCGCAGGTGTACCGGGTGCTGGCCGAGCAGCGCGAGACGATCAAGAGCGATGCCGCCTCGGCCGCGTATGCGATCGCCTACCACTGGCAGCAGCGGCTGGCGGCGGCGCTCGAACATGCCGTCACCCATGCGCTCGCCACGCTCGGATTACCTTATGCCACAGGTCTTGTCAAGAGGATCTCACGCATGTTGCAGGACGTGGTGATGCCCGAGACCTACAATCTGTCCGGCTATGCCCCGGCCGATGTCGTCGAGGCCACGCCCGAGGTCAAACGCACCCTCGCCTCGCTCAAGGGCACTCTGGCCACTACGGGTGCGGTGTCCGAGCAGGTCTTCGCCGGGTTGCAGGCCACGATCACCCAGGAGATCTACGCGGCGCTGTCCTATCAGATATCCACCGCCGCAGGGGCATTGGTCAACGAGGCCATCGAGCCGATGATCGCAGCGCTCAACGAATCGCAGTCGCTGCTGCGCCGGGCCGCCGCCGCTCCACGCCGCGAGTCGGGTCTGGCGCACCTGCAGACCGATGAGTACGCGGCCTGGCCGTCGGACGCCGACGAGCGCGTCTCCGAACGGTTCGCCGAGGCCGACAACGAGGTGATGCTGACCCGGTCCGCGGAGTTCAAGCAGCGCTACGAGATCGACCTGCCCAGTTCGGTGGGGTTGACGTCGGTCGACATCCAGGCGTTCGGCACCGCGGTGACGCGGGCGTCGATGCACGTGATCACCGGTTCGTGGACCACCGTCGGCGGCACGCGGTCGCCGAGCGAGACGTGTCCGGTCGTCGAACGCACGACGGCGTGGGTGTCGCGGGCGTTCCCGCGGCATCCGGAGACCGGCGAGACCCTCATCGCCGCCCCCACCGCCTACAAGGTACATACCTCGCCGGCCGAAATTCTCAGCAGAGCAAGGGAATTCATTGCCCGCACGGGCGAGTCGTTCGACCGGTTCTGCGCGGTGTCGTTGCGCGAGTACGTGACCGGCGCGGAAAGCCGGGTGCCCGAGACCGAATTGCATACCCGCAGACAGGATTTGCTGCTGCGGTTCGGGGAGGCCGTCGACCTGGCGCGTCCGCTCGCGAGCGTCAACGAGAACGCCATGCAGGCCATCCACGGGGTGTCGGAGATGGTGTACCGCTACAAGTTCTCTGCCGTGCCGTTCCATGGACTCGAACTCGGCGACCGATTGGGAACCGCACTGGCCCAACGGATCCGCGTCGACTCCAACAGCGCCGCGGCGTTCGGGAACGCACTCACCGACGAACGCAACATCAAACGCATCGATATCTTCGGCTCGTACCCCAACTATTCGCCGCTGGCCTATGAATCGGTGGTCGAACCGGCGGCACGCCAGTGGCTCGCGGCATCACCCGCCGAACGGTCGGCGTTCTGGACGTACCGGCGGGCCCGCCCGCTGGAGGCGAGCCTGCCGATGCACGAGGCGGAGCGGCGCGCGATGGTGGCCGGGTGGCTGCTGGGTCGGGTCGTCGGATTCGTCCGCACCCCCGAGCCGCCGTTCACCCAGCCGGTGCGGGTGTGGGATGCGGAGAACCGGCAGTGGCTGTCGTTCCCGCACCCCCTGCTGACCCCGCCGTCGGAGTTCCTCGCCGAATATGACTGGCTGCCTGCGGTTCTCGAATCCGTACTGCTGGCCATCGCGCAGTCGCATCAGCCGCCGGTGATGACCTCGATGGCGCCGTACCGGGCGCTGCGCCACATCTTCGACAGTGCGCAGGAGAACGCCACCACCGGACCGGATGCGCGCAGCCTGCTCGCCGGCCACCGTAACCTCGCGGACTGGCTGCGGACCGGTGACTCGGGAACCGGCCTGGCGTCGGTGGTCAAGGACACGGGGGAAAAGGCGAGCATCGACGAACGGGCGGAACGGGCCGGTACCTACCTGCGGGACTACGCGAACTTCGTCTCCGAGCACTTCATGAAGCCCGGCGACGTGAGCGCGGCGGGGCAGCCACCGGCCCGCGGCGGCGGCGTGTTCTCGGTGATCGGTGTTCGCGCCCAGGCGTCCAAGACCCCGTTCTTCCGTGATCTGGCACCCGATGTGTATTGGGCCGCAAACGAATTGATCACTCTGCTGCCGTCGGCGGCGGCCGCCGCCAAACGGCCCGTTCAGCAGGAGGGGATCGGGCCGGTGCCCACTGCGCAGGGCGACGATTGGAGCGCGCCCAAGTTCGGTTCCGGATTCGACGGTCCGCTCGGAGGGATGCTCTGATGTCGGCGTTCACCGTATTCATCGCGCCGGCCGGCCGTGCCGACGGTGTGCTGGCCGCGCTCGGTGACCTGTCGGCCGCCGGACTCATCGAGCGGTTCGGCTGGATCGCCGATCCGCCGGCCGACGTCCCGACCGACAGGCTCACGGTGGTCGAGGGCGGACTGGCCGCGGACGTGCGGCTCGACCAGTTCGTCACCACGCAGCGCACCACGATGCTGCGGGTGTGTTCGCTGGTTCCCGCCTATGCGGGTGACCGCAGGCTGTCGATCCCGGCGGAGCTGTCGGCGGTGTCGGCGCTGGCCACGGCGACGGCGGCCGGCGCGGTGGTGCGGATCCGCTGTCTGCTGACCGGGCCGCAGGGCTGCGCGACCGACATCCACGGCGCCGTCGTCGAGGGCTGGCACAACATCATCGTCTCCCCGGAGGATTCGCGCGGTCCCGACTTCGGCCGGGTGCCCACTGCCGCAGATCCGTCGCCGGCTAGCCTGGGCCGCACCGCCGCACCCGTGCTCGCCGGTCTGTGCGGCCTGTGGTCGGGGCTGTCCCACGCCCCGCTCGACGACGCCGCCGTTCTTCCGGGTCGCGTTGTGCGACTGGCCCGTTCGTACTATCGAAGGCTGGACACCACAGCCGCCGAAGCCGCGCTGCGGCATCAGGTGCTGGCGCAGGGCGGGCAGTTCCCGTTGCCCGGCGATCAACGCACCCGCGTGGTCTACGTCGACGACGTGGGGCTCGCGTCCCATTCGATGGCGAACGCGTTGTGGCGCAAGCATGGTGACGTCCTGCGCGGCCCGCGGCTTGCGTATGAGACCGAGACCGTCGAGGCGTTGAGCGGGTGGGCGGCGCTGAAGCTGTTCTTCGGTTTCCTGTGGGCGGCGATCAAGAATGCGCCGTCGTCCTGGTACAACAGGATGGTCAGCAACGCTGCGGGCCGGATGGCCGCACAGGTGCAGCAGGCCGTCTTCTCCGAGGGCAATGCCGCCTACGAGGTGGTCGTGCGGGGGCGGAGTGCCGACGGACGGCACGCGGGCTGGGCCGAGGTCGGCGCCGCCTCGGGGCATCTGAGCGACACCCTCGCCGGAGGGCAGTTCGGTGACACCACGGGCCACCACCCGGTGCACGAGGCGGCCGCGGACCTGTCGGGGGTGTGGCAGGACTACGCCCGCGCGGCGATGACGCTCGGTGACGCGGGCGAGCGGTCCAACGAGCTCCCACCGATCCGGGTGGGCGCGGCGCGCGGGATCGTGCCGGGCGCCGCGGACGCGGTGCCCGGGATCGAGGCGCGGTTCACCGAAATACCAGGTGTCATCGCCGCGGCGGTGGGTTTCGACGGCGTCGACGCCACGGACGCGCTCGGCATCATCGACCTGCGCCAGCGGCTCACCGAGTTGCAGCGCAACCCGGATCTCGGTCTGGCAGCGGGGTCGACGCTGGCCGCGCTGGGTGAGTGGCAGTACGGTCACGCCCGCAGTTTCGGCGTGCAGGCCGGTGCCGCTCTCGCGCAGGCCTTCAGCGACTGCAAGCAGGAGGTCGCGTACCTGTGGGAGAAGCTGCGCAACGCGCGGCCCGCCCCGGAGGCCCCGCCGAGTGACCTGCGACTGGCCCGCTGGGTACAGGTGACGGTCGTGGTGCTGGTGATCCTGGCCGCGGTGGTCGGCTACTTCGGCTACAAGGAGGTCATCGGCGCCTGGACGGCCGTCGGAATCGTCGCCGGTTCGGTGGTCGCGGCGCTGGTCTGCTTGGCCGTGGCATTCGTCAACGTCCAGCGCAAACTGTTCGCCCTGATCCATCAGCGTAAGTCGGTGACCAGCGAGCAACGGATCGATCAGCAGAACCTGCTGACGGCATCGGCCGATCTGCGCCGGCTCTCCCGCGCGTACGGGCAGTTCCTGTCGTGGAGCCGGGCCATCGGAGGTTTCCTCGCCGGACCACTCGGCCCCGACACCCACGCCGACCCGGAGCCGGTCCCGGTCGCGTGGGGTCTGCCGATGGCCGCGGGACTGGGCTCGGTGGTGCCCGACGACGCGGAGACGGCGACGGCCGCGGGCTATCTGCGCCGTGACCTGTTCCATCCGGGCTGGCTGACCCAGTCGTGGGACAAGATGCTCGCGGTGGCCACCCCACAGCAGTTCGGCTACGAATTCTCCTCCACCGCTTCGCCGTTGTGGACCGACCCGGGCCGCAAGACGGGTTCGGGCCTGGACCGCTGGTCGTCGGACCTGTTCGACGGCGTCATCACCTCCACCGGTGCCGAACTGGTGTGGCAGGAGTCGCTGAGTCTGCTCGGCGGGCCGATGGCGGGGCTGGCCGGGAAACTGGTGGGTAGTGTCGCGGTCGCCGGTGGCCCGCGGGTGCCGGTCGGCGACTTCCTGGCCGGGCTCGACCGGCCCGCCGCACCCGCTGGATCGTTCCCCACGACGCTGCTCACCGACACCGCGATCACCGGGTCGGGTGCGCGGGTGGCCACCGACGTCCGGCACAGCGCGCGCCTGGGATTGGGAATCATCTGCGCGGCAACCCAATTCAGTGATGCTCTGGTGCCCGATCAGATTCGCTCCGGACCGGTCGCCGCTGCTGCGGAATGGACGACCGAGGCGGGCCGCGCTCCCGATTCGGGTCCACCACCGCTGTTCAAGCCGGCCACCGGCCCGTCCGACGAGTTCCGGGCCCCGGACCTCGGAAAGGGATTCGAGTTCTGACATGACTTCCGGCAACGACGGCAACCTCGACGTCCTGATCCGGTGGTCGCGTGAGGCCGCCGACCGGGGCCTGACGGTACCGGACCCGGCGCGGTTGGTGGAGATCTCGCGTAGTCCCGCCGATTGGTGGCGGGCGGGGACGGACCCGGTGGAACTGGCCTGGCGCCCGACCGTCGACCACCTGCTTCTCCAGGTGCGTCTCGGGGTGGTCGCGGCGGCGGCCGTCGAGTTCCTGCCCGACGCACTGCGCACGCCACCGGGCGTACCACCGGCTCAGGCATTCCCGGCTGAGGTGCTGCCGTCAGAGCCGGAGCCCGAACCCCGGGTCGTCGACCGCGAGACCCTGATCTTCCAGGCGCTCATCGACTGGCGGTCCGCGCAGATCGCCGCCGGTGTCGACGGTGCGGAGGCCATCAAGGACATCACCCTGCGCAACCTGGTCAAGTACAACCAGACCGGCGAGGACGTCATCCGGGTGAAACTGCCCGGCCAGGCCAAAGGGCTGGCCGGCGAGATCGCCGCGGTGTTCGCCCGATTCGGTGAGTCGGAACCGGATACACCGACCGCACCGCGCACGTCGCCCGTGCCCGCCACGTCGCGGCCACCCGAACCCGTCCCCGCACAGACGCGTCCGGCACCGTCGGAACCGCGTACACAAGGCGGCGTGCTGAATCTGACACACGCCGACTTCTGCGACTACGACTATCCCGAGACCGACGTCGAACCCGGCCGGATCACCATCGCCCCGGACGCCGACGGGGTTGCACTGTCGTGGAATCCGTGGCCCGCGCGGGCCGGTGAGGTGGTCGTGTACCGGGTGGTGTCGGCGGACGGGTCCGGTGCCGCTCCGCCGTCGATCTACCGGCCCGAGGCCGGCGAGCTGCTGGCCGCGACGTCATCGACGTCCCTGGCCGACGGCCGGTTCCTGAGTTCGGCGGTGCGGCTGTTCGAGGTGTGGTGCCATGTCGGCGCCGACGTGGCGTCGGCATGCGCACAGCAGCCGGTGCGGTGGGCGGTCGGCCACGAGGTGAGCCCCGTCGACTCGATGACCCTCACCGAGGACGGTGGCCGGATCATCGGGCGGTGGACGGTGTTTCCGGGAACCCGTGCGGTGCAGGTGTTCCGGATTCCGCTCGACGGTTCGGGGCCGGCGGTCGGCAATCCGCGTAACCAGATCTGTGTGGGCGCACCCAACCTGACCGGCTTCGTCGATACCGGCGCCGCCCGCGGACGCCGGTTCCTGTACCGGGCCGTCGCCGAGGTCGACCTCGCCGGCACGGTCCGGCTGTCCCGGCCACGGCAGCTGGAAATCCTTGTGCCCGTGGAGCTCAAGCCCATCACCGATCTGCATGTGGAGATGGGCGAGGACCGTAGTACCTTCGGATTGCGCTGGACCACACCGGATGCGGGTCAGAATGTACGGATCTACCGGTTCCCCGCCGAGCCGACCGCCGGCCTGGGCAGTGAGGACCGGGACGAATCCGTCATCGCCGCAGAGGGATTCGTCGACGACAACCTCATCAAGGATCCGATCGTTGCGCTCGATCCGGAGCGATCGCAGATGGTCGGGGTCATCTGGCCGCCCAACTGGGAACGCGCCTACATCACGCCGGTCACGGTGTCGGGCAACCGGGTCCGGGTCGGCACCACCCGTGTGCACACCAGACCCCTTGCCGCGGTGCAAGAACCGCGGATCGTTGAGCGGTATCACACCCAGCTCGCCACCTTCGGCTGGCCGGCGGGGGCAGCGGCGGTGCAGGCGTTCGTCGGCTCGATGTCGTTGCCGCCGGAGCAGGTATGCGCGCAGCATCCGGCGGCGGAGATCACCAAGCAGGTCCACGAACGCGACGGCGCGCTCACCTTCCGGCCACGTCTGCTGCACTGGTCGGGATGCCAGGTTTGTCTTGTGCCGGTGGCCTATTCGCGTGGTGAGACAATCCGCGGGGAGATTACCTCGCTGGCATATCCGGGTCTCGAACGCCTCGATTACTGGTTCGACACGGTGGCCCCCGGATCGCGACGGTTGCGGCTGATTCTGCGGTCGCACAACGACATCGAATCACCGCCGGCGCTGGTGCTGGTGAACAATCAGCAGCGGCTGCCTCTCGAACCGCAGGACGGACAAGCGATTCTGCTCGATTCACCGACCGGTTCGGTGCCGCATTGCCGGTTCAACGGAGTCCTCAAGGAGGGCCGGGCCATCGGTACGGAGTGGACGTTCGACACCAGCGGGCTACGCGGCTATCTACGATTGTTCGCCACCGACACCCGGCGGCCCCGCGCGGTCGCGCTCTTCGACCCGCCGATGAATCACCTGTTCATCCCGGACCGGTCCCCGCAACCACACCAGACGCCCGGAATGCAGAGGTAGCCCGGTCATGGACAGCACGAAGGCACCCGTCACCACGCCGCGGCCGGCCGCGGCAGCGCGCTCTGCCGCCCAGTTGACATACACCAGTTTCGATACCGGCACGGGTCCGGGCGGGTGGCAGATCAAAGAGGTCACCGGGCACCTGTCCCAGAGCGAGCGGGAGAGCCTGGTCAAGCGAATCGTCACGGCATTCGATCTCGAGCCGCGGCTGCCGCGGTTTCCCGATCAGGACCAGATCGATTCTCGCCCCAGGAGATTGAGCTATCAGGTGATCGGCGGGGTGGGTGCCTACTGGCACACCGTCGACGCCGGTCGCGATGCCTCGGGGCGGCCCGGCAACGTGTTCGCGCACGTGGCGCTGGACCGGCGGCCGATCGCCGCGCGCGCCGACCGGCCCATCGTCCGCTGGCGTTCGCCGGACTGGCTGGTGCCTTACGGGCAGGCGCACGTGGCCGCGGCCACCCTCGCGGGTCCGGAGCTGCCGCGGCCCAACCCCGACATCAATGTGGTGTCGGCAGTGGAGTTTCTGCTCGGCCGCGACATCGACCGTCAGGGGGTGTTCCGGGTGCTGCTCGACGCTGTCGCCCAGGCGATCTCCGGCGGACCATCGGTGGTGCTGCTGACCGACGGCCGCGAGAACTCGGCCCAGTGGATTGCGGCGGTGAGTTTCTTTCTGCCGCTTCAGGTTACGCAGGGGTTCTCGTGGACCACCCACGACGGCCCCGACTACGCCGAGATCGACGTCAGCCGTGGTGTGCACCTGATCGCGATGGCCCACGGCGCCGAGCCGGAGCCCGGCCGACCGGCCGGAGCGGTCGTCATCGACGAGAGCGAGGTGCCCGACCTGGGCGACCTGGGCTCGGTGCACCGGGTGGCCCGGGGACAGGTGCCGGTCGGCGTGCTCTCGACGCTCGCCGAGGGGGTACTGGCCGACGAGGAGATCGCGATCCGGGTACTCGCCCGCTGTGAGCAGATCTCGGAGGAGTTCGCCGACGACACGCTGACGCCGTTGTGGCCGTTGGCGATCGCCGTCGAGGAGGATGCGGATCTGGCCGAGTTCCATGCCGATGCGCTCAAGGTGATCGCCGACGACGCACCCGACGGCGTGGATCGAGTGCCATGGGCGGCGCAACGCGTCGGCAAGGCCCGCATGAGCCACCCGCTGACCGCCGACCAACTCTTGACCAGGTTCGTCGAGGCGCACCGGAACAGCAGGCCGGTGGAGGCGATCGGTGCGCAGTTCCTGACCGCTGCGCTCGCCGATGCCCAGTGGATCGCCTGGGGGCCTGTGGAATCGGTGCCGGATGCGCGGGCGGTCGACCTGGCCGCGCTGCGCCCCGCGCTCGACGAACGCATCGCCGAACTGGCCGCCCGAAGCGGATCGGCCGAACCCGCCGAACAAATGATCGAGGGTCTGCGACTGGCCGAGGTCATCGACAGGGTGGGCCGGCGTGGAAGCGAATTCACCAGGGTCACCGGCGAACTCGCCGCGGCTCTGGACGCCGGCGGGCTCCGGGACTTCTTCTGGGCGCCGCCCGATCGCTGGCCCGGCAACTTCGGCGTGCACATCATCGGGCCTGACGTACGGGCGCGCTATCTGCGTCCGATACTTGCCCAGTATCCGGTCGACTATCTGCGGTCGATCCGCTTCGCCGGGTGGTCGTGGATCTTCGAGGACGCCCCCGCCGGTTCGGGTGATATTGCCGGACAGGTGATTCCGGTGCCGGCCAACCCCACCCCGGCCGACGCGTATCTGTATCCTTTCGCCGCGGTGCAGGTGCTCGCGGCCCCGGAGACCGCGCAGGCCGATCGCGCTGTCCGGCGCGAATGGGCCACGGCGGCAATAGAGTTCACTCTCTCCTCGGACCGTTACAGCGACGAGGACTGTCGCGCAGTCGTCGCCGGGATCGTCGGTCTCGAATGTCCCGATGTCGAGGATCTGCTGGATTGGTCGAGCCGGGAGCCCGCCCGGACGGGCTCGGCGTTGCTGCGTGCACCGGTGCTGACCGGGCCGGCCGATCACCGACTGTTCGAACAGGTCATCGCCGGTGATCGTGGGCACGTCCGGGAGGCCGGGATCACCGACGGGACGCTCGCCGCCGCGATGCTGCGCCGATTGTGCACCGAACCGGACAGTGTGCCCCTGACACGCGCCGAATTGCTTGCGGCGGTGGAGATCTGCGTGGCGGAGGGCATCGTTTCGGAGCGGCGCTGCGCACCCGACCTGGCCCTGGCCATCTGTACCGGATATGTGGTCGGTCAGCTCGCCGGTGAGCCCTGGGCACCGCCGTCGGGGCCGGGGACACCGTCGCTGGGGGCACTCACCCCGGATCGCCGGTACGTGTCGCCGTTCCTGCTGCACCTGATCCGCCGTGGCATCGTCGACGTGGACCTGCTGGTGGCCCAGTCGCTGCTCGGCCGCATCGACGGAAAACCGCCGGTGCGCACACTGATCGACGTTCCGGGCCTGGCGACCTGGTCGGACCGGATCATCGAGACACTGGCCGCCGATGGCTATCCGCTGCCCGCATCGGTGACCGCGCTGCGTGATGCGGTGTGGCCGGTCCTCGCGCGCGGGTACGCGGCGCGGGCCGAGCGGTTCTTCGCCGAGTATCCGGCCGCGGCCAGGGACTGGCTCAAGGAGTTTCGTGTCACCGCACGTGAGGGCAATCCCGTACGTGATGGGGGGCAGCCGCCCCGAAGCCGGAAGGAGCCACGCTGATGGCCACATTCGTACTCGACGGCAAGGCTTCCGCGGAATTGCCGCGCAGGCCGATCGCCGTAACGCTGATCGTCGCCGGATCGGTCGGCATCGGTGACGGGGGCCAGACCGGTGGCGCCCGGCTGCTGGCACAGGGCCGGGGCGGGCGGACCGTCCGGGTGGTCCAGCACACCGCCGGCCTGCTGATTCTGCCGCGCGTCGACGAGGAGACGGTGGTCTCGGCAGTGCCCGACGGCCGGGACCGGTTCGACCAGGGGACGGTCCTGCATGTGACGCTCGGCCCGGACGACCCGGCCGACATGGGTGCCGATGTCATCGCGCTGACACCCCGCGACGTGTCGGGCCTGAGTTTCATCGAGCTGGCCACGCTCGTGCCCGCCGGCGCTGCCGCGGTGAGCGTCACCACCAAACTCGCCGTGCCCGATGCCCCGCTGCCGCCGGTCGCCGCACAGGCGCGGGCGGCCTGCCGTGGGGTGCTGCATCGCGATCAGGTCGACGAGGACGATCAGGTGAGCGTCGGCTGTGTCGTCGACACCTCGGTGTCGATGGCGTCGTTGTACGCATCCGGTATGGTGGCCGCGGCCGGCGACATCGTGGCCGGTCTGGCGGCGGTCCTCTCGGGTGGGCAGCCGGTCGCCCTCACCACTCCGGGCCCCTCCGGCGCAGGGCAGAACGCTTTCGGCGGTGGCGAACTCGGTGAGCATCTCGGACGGCCGCCGGCGTCGGGATTCGGTTACTCGGTGGATGTGAACGCGGCGATCAGCCCGTTCGACAGGTCGGGGCTGACCGTGGTGGTCACTCACGGTACCGGGGTGGTCGACCTCAACAAAGGCATTGTGGCCCTGATACTTTCAGACTCCACGGTGTCGGCGCGTCCCGGTTTCGCGGGTGCGATCTGCCCGCTGCCGCCGCCCGGTGTGGACGGCCGCGAATTCCTGTCCGGGCAGCCGCAACTCGTCTCGCGGGTGGTCGCCGGACTGCTCGCCGCGTCCGGTCGGACCGGACACCTCGGAGCCGCCCGATGATCAAGTGCCCCCGCTGTTTTCACGATCTTCCCGACGACGAGTTCGCCTGGACGGACAGCGCCGACACACGCGTCGAACTCAACCCGGTCGCCTCCCGGTACGCGGCCGGCGACGTACACACCCGCACCGTGAGTACCGCCCGACGGCCGCCGGACGCCGACCACACCTGGTCGCCGGTGCCCGGGGACGTCACTCATGTCGTCGAGGTGTGCCCGCGCTGCCACTACGAACTACCGCAGCACTGGCGCTGGGGCGATGCCACCTGCATCGCGATGGCCGGGGCCCGCTACACCGGCAAGACCGTGTACATAGCCGTGCTGATCAAGCAGCTCAAGAAGTTCCTGGAGGCCGTTGACACGGAAGTCACCCCCGCCGACGCGGTGACCGAGCGAACCTACGCCGCCAACTACGAGCGGCCGCTGTTCGAGGAACGTGGGATCGCCGCCGCCACCCCGGCCGCAGCATCGGCCGCACATCAGCCGCCCCTCATCTTCAACATCGGGTTCTGGGGCGAGCGACAGCAGTTCCTCGTCATCCGGGACGTGGCCGGGGAGGATCTGGAGAACGCGGACACCGGCGGGCCGTCGTGGGAGTTCTTCGGTCAGGCGCACGCCGTGCTGTTCCTGTTCGACCCGCTGCGGGTGCGCGACATCTCCGACCAACTCCTGGATCTGGTGCCGCCCACCAACCTGATCGGCGGCGACCCCGGCGACGTGCTGCGCAAGGTGATGGCGCTGATCGGTCACGGCAACCCCAAGATCGGCCTCGTGCTGTCGAAATTCGATGCGCTGCAAGCATTGTCGAAGGTGGAACAGAGTTCGTGGGGGCGGGTGATGGCCAACCCGGGCGCCGCGTTCAACCGCGATCCCGGGCTGATTCCGGCCGAGTACAACGAGCATGACGGCGATCTGCTGCATGCCGAGGTGGTGAGTCTGCTGCAGCGACTGCATGCCGGCCCGATGCTCCGGACACTGCGCAACCCGGTCACCGGGCAGTACTACGAGAACAGATACTTCGCGGTATCGGCGCTCGGGATGCCGCCGGTGGGCGAAAAGCTGCACCGCAGTGGCATCTCACCGTTCCGGTGCCTGGACCCGATCAGATGGGTCCTGGCCTACCGCGGGGTTATCCGGTGACGCGGGGTTATCCGGTGAGGGAGACGCGCACATGGCGATAGATATGACGCGGGACCGGCGCCGCAAGCCGGGCGCAGGGCGGGACAGGGTCACCGTCACCGTCGGGGTCGACGCCGACGCCTCGCTCGGCTACGACGCCGATATGTCCGGCTACGCGCTGGACCGCGACGGCAAGGTCATCTCCAACCAGCACTTCGTCTATTTCAACAACGCAGTGACTCCCGACGGGACGGTCGGCTTCAGCAAGCAGGACTCCGAGCAGACCCTGACGATCGATCTGGCCGGCATGGACCCGCAGGTCGCGCAGGTCGCGGTCGCGGTCACGGTGTACGACGCCGCGGTCGGTTTCGGTCGGGTACCCGGTGCCCGGATCACCGTGCGGCGCGGCGGCGAGGTGCTCGCCGACTACAATCTCAACTCGGGCATGCCCAACGCCCGGTCGGTGGTCTACGGGCGTCTGGCACGCGAATCGGACACCTGGAAGTTCTGGGCCGAAGGCACCGAGTACCCCGATCTCGTCGCGACGGTCGCGAGCTTCGGCGTCACCACCTCCTGAGCAGACATGAACGTCCCGCCCGGACGAATCCGGGCGGGACGTTCATGTGTGACCGCGATGCGTGCGTCAGGCCGCGGTGAGTTCCTTGGCCTGCTCGTTGCGGCGGCGGATGATGCTCGAGACGAGCGCCGCGCCGATCAGCACCACGCCGATGAGGCCGGTGACGACCTCGGGCACGTGGGTACCGATGGAGTACAGCAGGATCAGCGCGAGCGCACCGATCGCCCAGTGTGCACCGTGTTCGAGGTACACGTACTCCGACAGGGTGCCCTGGCGGACCAGGTACACCGTCAGCGAACGCACGAACATGGCGCCGATCAGGCCCAGGCCCAGCGCGATGATGATCGGATCGGCGGTGATGGCGAACGCGCCGATGACACCGTCGAACGAGAACGACGCGTCGAGCACCTCAAGGTAGAGGAACAGGAAGAAGCCGGCCTTGCCTGTGGCCTTGGCCAGGTCGCTCGGGCCGCTGCGAGCGGGCTTCGCGTCTTCGGTGGCCTCGTCCTCGTCGTCCTCTTCGAACTGATCGGTGTGGAACAGTTCGCCGAGTCCGTTGACCACGACGTAGGTGATCAGGCCGAGCGCGCCGGCGACCATGACGGTGGCGCGCTTGTCGTCGGGGGCGATCCATTCGGCGGTGACCACCAGCAGGCCGATCGCCAGCACGATCTCAAGCTGGTCGAGTTTGCCGATCTTCTCCAGCGGACGTTCGATCCAGGTGAGCCAGGTGAGTTCTTTCTCCTCCAGGATGAAGCCGAGGAACAGCATCAGCAGGAACATGCCGCCGAACGCCGCGATCTGCGGATGCGCGTCGGTGATGATCGTTTCGTAGCTCGGTGAGCCGTCGGCGAAGTGCGCGGCGTCGTTGGCCGGCGGGTTGAGTGCCAGGTCGAGGGCTTTGGCCGGATCGAGGCCGGCAGTGAGCCACACGATGGCGAGCGGGAAGACCAGACGCATACCGAACACGGCGATGAGCACACCGACCGTGAGGAAGATTTTCTGCCAGAACTCGCTCATCCGGCGCAGCACGGTGGCGTTGATGACCGCGTTGTCGAAGGACAGGCTGACCTCGAGAATGCCGAGGATCAGGGTGAGGAGCAGGGCCTCCGGTCCGCCATACAGGAACGCGACGATCAGCGAGACGATCGTGATGGCGAAGGAGAGGCCGAATATTCGTAGAACCACGAGAGTTCGCGGGGCCTTTCATGCGGGCAACAGGAAGTGCGCGGTGAACGCGCGGGGATGGAGCGGTTGTCCGCAACGCTGCGGAGGGAGTGACCGGCGAGCGCTCCCGTGCCCAGACCCGGCACTGAATGAGTGCCGGACCCGGGCACGGGAAGTCTCGCCGGCCGGGAGGTGCGGTGTCAGACGTTGACGCCGAAGTCCTGGGCGATACCGCGCAGGCCGGAGGCGTAGCCCTGGCCGATGGCCCGGAACTTCCAGTCGGCGCCGTTGCGGTACAGCTCGCCGAAGACCATCGCGGTCTCGGTGGAGGCGTCCTCGCTCAGGTCGTAGCGGGCGATCTCCTGGCCGTTGGCCTGGTTGAGAACGCGGATGTAGGCGTTGCGGACCTGCCCGAACGACTGCGAGCGGGCCTCGGCGTCGTAGATCGACACGGGGAAGACGATCGAGTCGATGGTCGGGGGGGTGCCCGCGAGGTCGACGTTGATGACCTCGTCGTCACCGTCGCCGCTGCCGGTCAGGTTGTCGCCGAGGTGCTCGATCGAGCCTTCCGGCGAACGCAGGTTGTTGAAGAACACGAAGTGATTATCGGACAGCACCTTCTTGTCCGGGCCGAGCGCGATGGCGCTGGCGTCGAGGTCGAAGTCGGTGCCGGTGGTGGTCCGGATGTCCCAGCCGAGGCCGATCGAGACCGCGGTGAGGCCGGGGGCCTCCTTGGTCAGCGAGACATTTCCGCCCTTGCTCAGGCTCACGCCCATTGTG
>NZ_CALLZT010000133.1:0-41154 GCF_937858515.1 uncultured Gordonia sp.
CCCCGAGGCCGAAGCGACGCAGGAACCGGGTACCCCTCTTGATCCCTGAGGCCGAAGCGACGCAGGAGCGAGGGTCACGAAGGGTCCGGCGACCCGACACGCATTCCCGGACCACCGTTCAACACCGCAGCCAGCACAACCGTCACCGCCGTAGACACCCCGATCACCACCACGAGGCCGGTGATGCTGTTCTCGGCGCCGTGCCCGACGAGCGATCCGGCAAGCGCCCCGCCGACGAACTGAGTCGCTCCGAGCAGGGCCGCCGCGGCACCGGCCCGTTCGGGGTGGCTCATCAGGGCGAGCGCGGCGGTGCTGGGCGCGATGAGTCCGTAACCGGTCGACAACGTCGCGAACGCGACCAGAAGAACCGCGAGTTGGTCGGTGGCGGCGGCGATCAGCAGCAGCGCTGTGGCCACAGTGAAGAACCCGGCACCCACGGCGATGCGCAGCCCCGGGCCGCCCACCCGAATCCAGCGCGCACCGGCCATCAGACACAGCCCGTTGATTCCGAAGACGATCGAGAACATCTGCGGTGACAGACCGTGAAGGGTCTGCAACGCGAACGGGGAGCCGGTGATGTAGGCGAACAGTGCACCGAAGGCAGCGGCCGAGGTCAGGATCACCGCGATGTACCGAGGATCGTGCAGCAGTATCCGGTAGGAACGGAACGCCCCGGGCAGCACCCCGCCGATACCTCGGTGTTCGGGGGCAAGCGTTTCCGGCACCCACAACATAGTCGCGATCGCCAGCAGCACCCCGATGACCACGAGGGCGGCGAAGATGGTCCGCCAGGAGCCGACGAGCAGGATCGCACTACCCAGCAGAGGAGCGATGATCGGTGCGAGGCTGACCACCACGGTCAGCACGCCGAACAGTTCGACCAGCCGATGCCCCGCCACCCGGTCGCGGACGATGGCACGTCCAATGACCACGCCTGCCGACCCGCCGAGCGCCTGCAGGAACCGAAACACCGCCAGCAGAACAACATCGGGCGCCAGCACACACAGCAGTGACGCCACTGTGAACACGGCCGTACCGGCCAGCAGCGGCCCCCGCCGGCCGTATCGGTCCGAGAGCGGCCCCATGAGGAGTTGCCCGAGTCCGAGCCCGATCATCGACACCACCAGCGTGATCTGGATTCCGCTCGCGCTGGTGCCCAGGTCGTCGGCGGCGTCGGGAAGGGCGGGCAGGTACAGGTCGGTGGAGATCGGCGCGAACGCCGACAGCGCGCCGAGGATCACCAGCAGGCGACCCCGGATTCCACCGTCGGAGGGCCAGTCCGCGCCGTCGTTCAATCGCATAGCTCACGCTAGCGACCGGTGGCCGGGCTCAGCGAAGCACCCCGCTGGGCTCACTCGAACGCCGACAGAACCTTCGCGACGAACTCCTCGGTGGCGGACTTGGTGACACCCGCCGCGTGCAGGGGCCCGTCACCGTTCTCGGTTTCGAGCAGGGCGAGCAGGATGTGTTCGGTTCCGACGTAGTTATGGCCCAGACGCAGCGCCTCCCGGAACGTCTGCTCGAGAGCCTTCTTGGCGTCGGCGCTGAACGGTACCAGCGCGGGTGGATTCTCCGCGGGACCCGGCAACTCCAGCTTCTCTGTGAACTTGTCGACGGTCACCCCCTGAGCTTCGAGGGCTTTGGCGGCGATACCGTCGGGCTGCGTGAACAGGGCCACCGCCAGATTGGCCGGTTCGATGAAGGCGATCTTGCGGGTCTGTGCGTCGGTCAACGACGCGGTCACCACCTTCTGCGCACGCGGCGTGAAGCGGCTGAAGTCCTGTTTGCTGTCCTTGCCCGGCACGAACCGCTTCTGCGCCGCCTGCCGGGTCACCCCGAGCGCTTCGCCGATATCACTCCACGACGCCCCCGAACGCCGGGCCTGGTCGACAAAATGCCCAAGCAGATGGTCGGCGAGGTCACCGAGATGCTGAGCCGCCAGCGCGGCGTCCTGCAGTTGGTCGAGTGGGTCGTCGTGGACCTTGACGATCGCCGAGATGAGGTCATCGAGTTTGATTGATTGAGTCATGCCGTCAACCATAGGTTGACACACTTCTTTCGTCAACCAGAGGTTGACAAGTACTGATGTACCTTCGTTTCACGCCCAGCTGAACAGCGGTCCCCAGGCGATCACCACCACGGCCGCCCATGCGGCGTACACCGGCAGGTAGGCGGTCTGCCAGCGTTCCAGCACCGCGACCGGACGATTGCCACGCACGAAAGCCAGGCCGAGCCGAGCCGACTCCGCGAGGTTGACCAGCAGGACGACATTGAGACACAGGGCGGCCGACCGGTTCGCGGTCAGCCCCAGTTCGGCGATCCGGCCGGCCATGGCGATCAGAACGACGAGGTCGACGACGATCGCCGTCACCACCAGCGCCACCTGCAGCCAGTCACCGAGACCGGGCGGGGCTTGCGGAGGCCGCGCGGACACCGCGTACAGCCACAGTGCCAGAACCAGCACCAGAATGACCGTCATCAGGATGAGCAGTTCGCGGTCGACGTCGATCAGGTCGGGGTCCGCGGCGAAAGCGATGAGCAGGGCCACTAGCAGCAGGATGGTCAGCGGTGAGAATACCCGCGCCAGCACCGGTGCGATGTTCTCGATGACGTTCTGCTTCGACTCCACCAACCACGCCGCGATCACCGTCGCCCCAGCCGAACCAAACGGCATGATCCATTCGGTCACAACATCTTCGACGTCGATGCCGACCGCGTGGAAGGTGCCGACGGTCAGGCCGATGAGCAGACCGCCACCGGCCGCAAGAAGGAAGTAGTACACCACCCACTCACCGGTGAACCGGACGAAGTCCATCCGGCGGCGCCCAGATCTCCAGTCACCGCCGACGTAGGCCACACCCATCAGCAGCCACAGGAATACCGGGGCGTGGATCGACGCCAACACCAACGTGTCGCCCGGATCGTCGTCGAAGGGGTAGACGGCCAACAGCACGCCGAAGGTTACGAATCCGATCGCCGTGATCGCGATCGCCGAGCGCGCCATGCCACGCTTCCACGCGAAGAAGCCCGCGAGCCAGGGGAGTACGAGCACCGATGCGAGCCGGACGGATACGTCCTCGTCCAGCCAGGCCAGTCCCGTCCGCAGCGTCACTGCGGCGCCGACGGCCAGGACGATCGCCACCCACAGGTCACGGCGCCCAGACCCGGACTCACCGGTGTCGTCCGACCCTATGACCAGTTGCTTCCACAGCCGGTCGGAGTGCTCCCGGGCGTATTCACGCGACAGGTCGTCGATGCGTCCCATTCGTTTGACCGCGACCAGAAACGCCTCGTCGTCCGCGAGTCCGAGGGCCTTGAGGTCGTCGACCTGCGAGCGCAGGTGCTCTTCGAGTTCGGCGATGTCCTCGCTTGCGAGGACGGACCGTCGCTGAACGTAGCCGCGCCACTGCTGGATGTGTTCTTCGCTCATGGGTTCAACGCCTGAGGAAGTGGGCCGATGTGCCAGACACGGTCCAGGACCTCACTCACCACGGCCCATTGGTCCTGTCGTTCGGCGAGGGTTCGGCGTCCGGCATCGGTGAGCGTGTAGTGCTTGCGCCGCCGGCCCTCCCCGGACGTCTGCCACGACGACTGCACGTATCCGTGCCGCTCCAGACGGTGCAGCAGCGGATAGAGCATCCCGTCGGTCCACTCCAGATTGCCCCCGGACAGCTCACGGATGCGCTTGAGGATGGCATAGCCATACGACGCGCCTTCATCGGCGAGGATTCCCAACACGAGTGGCGTCGCCGAGGCCGCCACCAGGTCCTTGTCGATGTGCACGCCAAACCTCCATACCTAGAACTACAAGGTAACAGTACCTCGGACCTCTAGGTATCAGGACGAGTGGTTGCTCATCGCAGCTTCGCAGGGCGTGATGTCATCGAGCCACTCACCGGAAGGTGAAGGTTCAGTTGCGGGCGGCCACCTCCGCAGCCCTGGCTGCCAACGCGTCGGCCACTGCGGTGAACTCGGCGAGTGCTGCGGTCAGGTCCTCGACGATCTCCTGCGCAATGATCTCCGGCGGTACACCGTCGTCGGCGTCGGTGAGTGAAGGGTCTTTGAGCCAGGTGATGTCGAGGTTCACCTTGTCCCGGGCGACGAGGTCGTCGTAGGCGTAGGCCTTGAAACGTTCGGATTCGACTCGTGCCGAACGGTCGTCGGCGTTGAACGCATCGATGAACGACTGTAGATGCTCGTCACGCAGCGGTCGCTGTTTGAGGGTGAAGTGCTCACCGGTGCGGAAGTCGTACACCCACAACCTGTCGGTCCATGGTCGGTTCGGCCGCGCCCGTTTGCGGTCGAAGAACAGCACGTTCGCCTTGACGCCGCCCGCGTAGAAGATGCCGGTGGGCAGACGCAGCAGGGTGTGGACGTCGTATTCGTTGAGCAGTCGCCGGCGAATCGTCTCACCCGCACCACCCTCGAACAGCACATTGTCGGGCACGACGACCGCCGCTCGCCCGTCGATGGCGAGCAGTGACGCGATGTGCTGAACGAAGTTGAGTTGCTTGTTGGTGGTGGTGACCCAGAAGTCCTGCCGGTTGTACGCGACATCCTCGCGTTCGGCGCGCCCATCGTCACCGACGACGGTGATCGATGACTTCTTGCCGAACGGCGGATTGGCCAGCACCATCGACGCGGTACGGGACGGCTTGGTGGCCAGCGCGTCATGGACATCGATCACCGGTTCGCCGGTGGCCTGCCCGATGCCGTGCAAGAACATATTCATGGTTGCGAGCCTGGCTGTGCCGTCTACCAGTTCGACGCCGCGCACTGTGCGGCCGTCACTCAGCGCCCGGCGCTGAGCCGGTGTCATCGAGTCACCGTGATGATGGGTGAGATACTCGACGGCCGCCAGCAGGAATCCGCCCGTACCGCAAGCCGGGTCGATGATGGTGTCGGCCGGGCTCGGGCGCATCACGTTCACCATGGCGTGAATCAGCGTTCGCGGGGTGAAGTACTGTCCGGCACCGGATTTCACATCCGACGCCGACTTCTGCAGAAGGCCCTCGTAGGCGTCACCGTTGAGGTCACCGCCGATGCTCGACCAGTTCTCCGAGCCGATCAGGTCGACGACCAGCTTCCGGAGCAGAGCGGGCTCCTGAATCCTGTTCTGCGCCTTACGAAAGACCACACCGAGGTTGGTGGTTTCCTTGCCGAGCTCGCTCAGGATACGGCGGTACTCCTCCTCAAGAGCCACACCGTCGAGCTTCGCAAGTCGTTCCCACGAGATGTCGAGTTCGGGCGGAAGGATCTGCACCGGGTTCATGAAGTTCTGCTGACGTTCGTCGGCCATCTTCAGGAACAGAATGAAACTGAGCTGTTCCACATAGTCGATCGCCGACACCCCGGCATCGCGCAGGACGTCGCAGTAGCTCCATAGTTTGTCGACGAGGCGACGAAGTTCAGCGGCGTTACTCACGTGTCGAGGGTAGCCGCAGGCCACCCGCTCGATGTCCACCGGTTTCCCACGGGACATTTCTGCGGTCATCGACGACCTGATGGCGGTCCCAGATCCGGACTTGGTAGCGAAGCATCCGCAAACGCCATCAGGTCGTCGGGGCTGCTCTGATGTTCTACGAGAAAGTACAGGTAGGCGTCGTCGCCGTCGAAGGTGGTGCGGAACAGCAGATCGCTGTGCACCTGGCGCAGGTTGTCATCGACGAACGACACCGCGACCGGCTCGAGATGATCGAGGTCGATGTGCGCGGCGACTTCCGCCGACAACACCGACCGCAGTTCTGATCCGGCGTGTTTGGGGTCGCCGAACACCCGCCGGAACAACCTGTCATGCGGCTGATACGCCCGCTCACCCGAACCTCCGCTGATCACGAGTAACCATACGTGCCAGTACTGACAAATCAGTCCGAGCGCCGATGCCGACAGGGGCGGGGACAGGACGGCTCAGCAGATGTCAGTCGACGACGGCGCTGATCGAGTTTGCTCCACGCGCGAAGCGGGTGCTCCAGTCTGCGATCTGGCTGGCCGTGGCGTGTTCGATTCGGAGACGGGTGTCGTTGTCGAGTTCGCCGAATCTGGCTTCGAGCATGGCCACCAGTAGCTGTGACTGTCCCAGACTGATGCCTTGACTGATGCCCTGCTCGATGCCTTCTTGGCGGAGTCGTTGTGCTGTGGTCACGGCGGCCTCCTTAGCTTCTTGGCCCAGTTGCGCAGCGAAGTGCGTGATGTCGTCGGCCTGTGTTTCGCCGACTATTAGAAGATACGTGAAGAACACGACGAGCAGGGCTGGCTCCGTGTCGGCGACGGTCTGCCAGTCATCGAGTGAGGCACGCAACGTCGTCGTGACGTCGGCGTCTTTGGATGCCGGTCCCAGCAGGAGCGCGGCGATTCTTGCCGCCGGGGTCAGTGGCCGCGCTCGCATAGCAGCCTCGTCGACGACGGTCAGGTCGTCAAGGATGTACCGCACGTGGGGTAGAAGGTCGGCGAACGCGGTGGCGGCGTGGTCGCTGACCTTGATGATGTCGGCGATGTCGGTGGGGGCGGTCCAGCGCCGATGGCCTTGGTAGAGCACTACCGGCACGATCATTGGTAGGCCGGTCTTGCCCGAAGTCGTGGGTTCGGTCTTGAGGTGGCGTTCCCAGATGCGGACTTGGTAGCGCAGCATCCGGAAGGCCATCAGGTCGTCGGGGCTGCTCTGGTGCTCGATGAGAAAGTACAGGTAGGCGTCGTCGCCGTCGAAGGTGGTGCGAAACAGTAGATCGCTGTGCACCTGGCTCAGGTAGTCGTCGACGAACGATGCTGCGACCGGCTCGAGGTGTTCGAGGTCGATGTGTGCGGCCACTTCCGCCGACAACACCGAACGCAGTTCTGATCCGGCGTGTTTGGGGTCGCCGAACACCCGCCGGAACAACCCGTCATGCGGCTGATGTGCCGATTCACCCGAACCCCCACTGGTCATGGGAACAACCATACGGTCCAGTACTGACAAATCAGTTCGAGTGTTGTTTCCCACCTCGGACCCGTGCCTCGATTCGACACAGCAAACGTAGGTGCGGTTGCGCGTCTGCGGTGACGCGTTCAGCGATGACGCTCAGTTCGTCGACTCTGGCTTGGAGGTCTTCGAGGTCGTTGAGGAGCCAGTCGGGAACGTAACCCACGGCGGCGCCACTGGCGACGCACACGAGTTGGGCTCGCCCGTTCTTGGGATTGTCGGGTTCTGGTCGCAGCCGCAGGCGGTCGCCGTCCCGAACACGTGCAAGGTGGGTGCCATCGGCGTCAAGGTAGCGAACGCCTGAAGCCAGGAATCTGCTGACGACGACACCATCCGCATCGGCCATCAGGTCATCGACGAGATGGAAGGTGTCAGTTGCCCTGGGGCCGCCGGTCCGGGCCAGCAACTCCATCGGAGTGTCGACGGCGTCCGAGTCGATGCCGAGCGCGTGCAGGTAGCTGGTGAACGACTCACGCTTGCGCGACATGAGCCGGTTGACGAAGAACGCCGGCAAGCCGGTTGACACGTAGGTGCGTTCCATGTCGGGGAACTGGGTCAGTGGGTAGAAGTCATCGGTGGCTCGGGCGCTGGCGGTGTATTCAAACGCATACCGGCCGTCAACGAGCTCGAACAGGGTGCCCACCCGCACGAACTGCCGTGATCCGGGGTTCTGCCAGATCAGGAAGAGACGCCTGGCCACGCTGACATCGGCGACGGTAGCCACCCTGCAGGAAGCGCTAGTCACCGTCGAGGATCCTTTCCTTGTTGAGATGGAGAAGCTTCACTGCGAACTTACGCGCCGGGTCTGACAAATAGTCGGCGGGCACACTCGCCAGTAGACTTGCCACCTCATCGTCCGTGACCGCTGCGAGCTTGGCAATCCAGAAATCGCGCGCTTCACGGTCAGCCAGGCCCAGCGCCGTTGTAGCGAGATCCACAAGCCCAGGTCTGCCGTTGAAGTGATGGCTACGACCACGCCGCGCCCACTTGACCAGGCGGTTGCCGTCGAGTGAGAGGTTTCGAGCCTCCGCTTCTGCTACTTGGAAGCCGAGTGCGTTCCCATGGTCAAACGATGGCGCGAGGCTCAGTTCCCCGGCTCGCTCAATGACTGCCCAGTTCTCATGATGACGATCACGTCCAGCGACCCACGCGTCGAGCATTAGGTAACCGGCCCAGGCATCGAAGGCGGTTGTGATCGGTGCCCCGCACGACGTGGGTGCGGCAATTCCATCGAGCGCTCTGCGCACCGCATCGATCGTGTAGCGGTGGTACTCGCGTTCGGCGGTCGCGTCGTACTCCGGGTCTGTGAGCGTGAGCAGTTCGTTACCGTGAACGAGGCGATCATCCGCAGTGAGTACGGAACGCGACAGGACTCCTCGCTGCCCCTCGTGGGTTGCCGGGATGGCCGTCGCGGAGGGAATTGACAGCATGGTCGCCAAATGATGGACCGCCCACTCGACCCAATCCTCACCCATTGTCCGGCCTTGCGGCGCCCGCGCATACTTGAACAAGCAGCGACGACCGTCGGGGTCGACAACCCAGAATTTCGCTTTCGTTCCCAGCGGCTCGTCTGCCGTTTGAGGTTCGTCGGTGGTCGTTGCCACTGTCCAGGCGTCTACTGCTTCGACGTGCCATTCGTAGGACATCGATCACCTGGCGGTCCGGTAGTGTCGACTCATTTCGCAGCTGCCTTCCGCCGGCGCCGGGGCGGGGCGGCGGGCTGATGGTTGCGGGTCCGTTCGAGAGCGACACCCGCAGGTTCATCAGTTGGGTCTTGGTCGACGAGCCGGCCATTGAACGCCGAGCGTAGGAGCGCGCTGCGGAGAGTCGTGGATCTCGACCGCGACGTTCGCTGGGCGATATTTGCGTGTTCGAGCGCAAGTATTGCAGCGTCAAGTTCTTCCAACAGTACTTCCTGAGTCCTTAGTGGAGGCACCGGCAGCGACAATTCTCTGCACGTCGACAATGCAATATTAAATTGTCCTGCCGTTGCCTTGGCGGTGCTCTTTAGGAGACGAATAATAAATGGTGAACGCAAGCACAATGCAAGCCAGGATGGGTGAATCGAATCACCGGCACGGAAGGAGACAATCGCCTGATTTGTGTTCCATTCCGGGTAACTATCCGGCACTACGGCACTCTTACCGAGTGGTGGTCCGACAATATTGGTAACAACATCTCCCGGTAACGCAATCGACCGTTTCAGTTGCCCGTAGTGGGTGTCACGCGATACAAAGGTTGGATTCTTCGTGAAGTCAACCCTGCCCGCAGGGTCGATGTTGTATACTTTAAGGAAGGGTATCTCACCCTGGCCTTGCTGCATGAACTCAGATTTGGGTGTCGAGCCAGAGTTGATAGATTTACACAGGTCGGCAGCGAGTTTCCATGACCAACCCTGGGGAAGCGAAGGAAGTCCCTGGTAGTCGAAGCGGTTGTGTTTGCCCTTCAGATCAGAGGCTGGCGCACCACTGATGGGAGTGCTCGTGGCAACGCCGAGGACCGTATGATCCACGAGTCTCGATATCAACAATTCCGCACGACGAGCTGCCGATACAAGAGTCAGTTCCGCAGCATCCAGTCGGGAGAGGTGGTCTTCAAGGGCCTCGACGATGCGGTGTTGCTCAGGGAGTGGGGGGAGGGGAATCTGAGTCGCAGCGAACCCGCTCGCCGAGATTTCTTTGAACGTCGACCCGCTTGCGCGACTCTCGATCTCGGGCGTGACGTACTTCAGTAGCCAATACAAGAACCTGCTGTCGATCAATGGCCGTGGGACTGCGGTCTTACAACCTTGGTTGGTCGCTACCGGCCCTGATGTGATTGCGATGTGCCCAATTGGGGCACGTGAGCTGAAAACAACAGAACCCGATGGAAATGTTCGTGCTGAGCAGGATTCATAGCCAAGCGTTGATAGGCTACGACGACCCGACCCGATAAACTTAGTCGCCTTGTTGCGAGAAAGGTCGTCCGGAGTCACCCACGCGACTTCATCACCCCAGTACTCGGCTACTTTGGTCTTTGGAGTCGCTCCTGAACCGATGTCTGCTACGTCCCCCAGAGTCGTCCACGCCCACCCCTGCGGCAGCTCCTGCTCCATCACGCGATCAGTTCCGTGTTCAACTCGTCGAGCAACTGTAGTGCTTCCTCTCGGGTGGTGATGTTGAAGTCGGTGGCGAAGCGTTGGCTGCCGCCGAGGTCGCTGAACGGGATGTGGTCGAGGTCGGTGATCTCCACGGCCATGTTGGTTTTGACGACGTCGCTGATGATGTCGAGCCAGCGGCGTTGCCTGTCGGTGTAGTCGACTCCGTGACGGTGCTGGTCGGACAGCCAGTGCGCGAGTTTCTCCTCGACTGTGGAGGCGAACGGCTGAATCTTCGACTCCGTTCCTGCACCGGAGTCTTTGGCGAGTTCGTGGCGCAGGATGGTGACCAGGTCGGGTACGTCGACCTTGTGCCCGGGATCTGCCAGTTCACCGAGGTCGGCGTAGGCACGCCACAAGGTTTCGATGCTGCCGATCGCGGGAACCCTCGCTACCCGCTCGGCGAGGGCTTTGAGTTCGGCGTAGGTGGGGCGTCCCGGCGCGCTGCCGTGCAGGATTTGCAGCACGGCGATCTCGTCGCGGTGTTCGGCAAGGTACTCGCGGAACGAGCGGACCGGTTCGTGGGCTCCCTCGCCGTAGGGGATGCGGTCGGTGCTGATGAGGGTGTCGGCGTTGACCTGGTCGAAGATCAGATCCTTCTTGCGGCGCAGGTCCAGGATCGCCTGCCGCAGTTCCGGATTGCTCGACAGCGGGGCCACACCACCATGGATTTGTGCTGCCACCTCGTCTTTTCCGCCGCGTTTCTCGGCAGCCAGCACGGCGTCGGTGTCGCTGGCGTCGGCGACCTGTTTGGCGATCTCGCGTAGTTCGACTCCGCCGGCGATCTCGGCCAGTTCGGCGGCTTCGGCGGCGTCCATCTGAGTGGCCAGCTTCGCCAGCCGCATCGCCAGGCTCGATGCCTCGTCGGGTGTGATCGTCAGATTCGCGGCCTTGTTCAGCAGCTTCTCCAGTGACACGCCGGGTTCACGTTCCATCGGCGTCGCATCCACCAGTGGTGATTCGGTGACGCCGACCGCGTCGACGATGACGAAGCGGTCCTTCGTGACGCCCTTGGCCACATCCGGGGTCAGCGCGGCGTAGTCGTCGGTGCCGATGATGCGGGAGCCGCGGCCCTTCATCTGCTCGAAATACACTGCCGACTGCACCGATCGCAGAAAGAAGACGCACTCGATGGCGCGCACATCGGTGCCGGTGGCGATCATGTCGACGGTCACCGCCACCCGCAGCGACGGGCTGTTGCGGAAGTTCTGCAGTAGGTGCTTGGGGTCCTTGCCCTCGGCTTTCGACTTGTAGGTGATCTTGGCGGCGAACTCGGCGCTCTCGTTGAACACCTCCCGCACCTGTTCGACGATCACGTCGGCGTGTGCGTCGGTCTTGGCGAAGATCAGCGTTTTGGGGACCGCGGACCTGCCCGGGAAGACCTCGGTGTAGAGCCGGTCCCGGAACGTGGTGAGCACCAGCCGGATCTGGTCTTCGCTGATCACGTCCCGGCCGATCGCATTGCCGGTGTAGGCGTAGTCGTCGTCGAGTTCGACATAGCGCTGCGCGCGGGTGCGGCGATCGCGGACCGGTACCACCGTTTTCGCTTCGATCCTCGCGCCCTGTTCGGTGATCTGTGTCCGGATCCGGTACACGTCGAACGGCACGTTCACCCCGTCGATCACCGACTCCTCGTAGGTGTACTCGCTGACGAGGTTCTGGTCGAAGAAGCCCAGCGTCTGTTTGGTCGGGGTCGCGGTCAGCCCGATGACCGGTGCGTCGAAATAGTCGAGCACCGCACGCCAGCGGCCGTAGATGGACCGGTGACATTCGTCGACGATGACCAGATCGAACGTCTCCGGTGGCACGTTCACGTTGTAGACCACATCGACCGGTGACTCCGGTTCGAACGTTTCGCCGTCCGCGTCGTCATCGACATCGGCGTCGGGGAGCTCCTTGCCCTGTAGCAGGCCGTACAGCCGTTGGATGGTGGAGATCGCGACATTGGTCGACCCGAGGACAGTGTGCCCGGCGAGGCGCTGCACGTTGTAGATCTCGCCGAGACGGCGGCCGTCGTCGATCGGCACATAGTTGTCGAACTCGGCCTGTGCCTGCTCGCCCAGATTGTTGCGGTCGACGAGGAACAGGATCTTTGCTGCGCCTGCGTGTTTGATCAGCCGGTAGCTCGCGGTAACCGCGGTGAAGGTCTTGCCCGCGCCGGTGGCCATCTGGACCAAACCCCGGGGACGATTGTCCTTGAGCGACTTCTCGATCCCGGTGACCGCCTGGATCTGGTTGGGCCGCAAACCCTTCGGGTCGAGTGTGGGGAGGTGCTGCAATCGGGCGCGGAAAGTCGGCGCGTCAGGCCGCTCGTCCGCCTGCTGCATCCAGGACCGCACCGTCTCCGGCTTGGCAAAGGTGAACACATCGCGTGAGCGCGGTTTCGGGTCGAGGCGGTTGGTGAACCGGGTTTCCGCACCGGTGGATTCGTACAGGAACGGCAGCGGTTCGTCACGTCGCCAGGCGGCGAGCTGATCCTCCTTGCGTAGTCCCACCGAGTATTTCGCGGTCTGCTGCTCCACACCGATCAGTGCGGTGCCCTCGCGTTTGGCCTCGATGACGCCGACGATCTTGCCATCGACATACAGCAGGTAGTCGGCGAAGCCGGTGGAGAGCCGGAACTCGCGTACGGCGACGCCGATGCCCGCAGCGGTATTGAGGTCGCCATAGTCCTGGACAACCCAGCCGGCCGCGACGAGTTGACGATCGATCTCCCGGCGTGCCTGCACCTCGTTGAGTGGCGGACGGCGCCGGAAAGCCTGCGAGAACGAGTTCCCCGCCGCTGCCGATACCTTCGCCGTGTCCTGGGTGGCGAGCGCGCCTGAACTCTGTAGGGCAGAGAGCTTCTTCTCCAGTGCGGCCAGTTTCGCGGCGACCACGGCTTCTCGTGCCTGCGCATCCGCAAGTGCCTTCTCGGCCGCCAGACGTGCTTCCGACTCGGCGGCCTGCGCGGATTTGGTGGCATTGAGCACGGTCAACGTCTCGGTCAGCTGCGTATGCGACTCGGCGAGCCGGCGGTTGATCGCGTCCAGCTGTTGCTGATCCTCGCGTCCGACCACTGTCGGCTGAGTGAGCGGCCGCGGTGCGATGAAACTCCGTGGACGCTGGTCGGCCGGAGACAGCGCAAGGTACAGCAGGTTGCCGAGTTCCCAGCACTGTTCGAGGGCCACCAAAGCAGCACGAACGTTGAACAGGTGACTGTGGGTGGCCTCGTTGCCGATCTTGCGGATGCTGTGCAGGGCGTCGGCGGCGCCGGACGTGAGAACCCCGGCACGTTCGAGGGTGGTAATGCGCTCGACCTGTCTGGATCCGTCGAACCGGGTGCCGCTGCGTTGAATCAGTTGCTCGGCGAGTACCTCACCGAACTGCCGGCACTTGATGAGCGCACCGTTCGGGTCGGTGTAGACACCGGACTCGGCACCCGCACCGTAGATGGCCAACAAGGGCTCAATCGGAGCGAGGACACCGAAGTTCACCGACTGCTTGGCGGCGTCGATCAATCCCGGATCGACAGTGTGCATTCCGCCCCCAAAACCTGCTGCGTAGTTCCGCTCCGTATCTTAGACGGCTCGCCTACACACCCAGTAGCACCAGGATCGACATCGTCTTTGACAGCGTGCTAGCCACCGCAGCGTCATCTCACCGCCGCGTCCATCAGGCAGGCCATCGACCGCTGGATGATAGTTACAAAACATCATCATGACGTTGTGATTGATTCATAGGCTCATATTGCGCGAGTACGGTATTTGCCTCATTGCTGTCGCGGTTGTCAGGTGTCAGGGGTGACGAGCACCACCTGGGGAAACGATGTGGCGTATCGGCCCAGGTCGCGGGTGAGGAGGCGATGGCCGGACACACCGGCATGCGCGCCTATGTAGAAGTCGGGTAGTGGTGTCGGCCGGGTGCCGCCCCGGCGCCGATATGCGAGAAAGGCTTTCCCGGCGAGGAAACCTGCGGACCAGGGGAGCGCCTCACGGATGAAGTAGTCGGTGGGCAGGAGGGCGTCGAGGTCTTCGATACGATCGAAGCCCACTGATACTTCGGCGTAGACGATCGGATTGATGATCACCGTGCCGCGGTCCATAGCCTCGGCGAGCGCTTGCCCGGACCAACCCGACCACACCGGATCATCGGTGAAGACGTCGAGCAGGACATTCGAGTCAACGAGGGTCGATTCACTCATCCCGAAGCAGTTTCATGAGTTCGTCGGTGGTGTATGCGGTAGTTGCGCGGCCGCGCATACGGGCCACCATCCGCTCACCGCGAGAGACGGCGGGAACGGTATGCACGATGCGCAACGTGTCGCCGTCGGCGATCACGTCGACCTCATCGCCCTCGACGAATCCGAATCGGTGCCGCAACTCAGCGGGGATGGTGACCTGACCTTTGCTGTTGAGTCGCACCGTGACCTCCTAGATAGCGTGTGTCGCGTACTACGTCTGACCCAGGATACGCCGGAACGGGTCGCTTGATCGAAGTCAGCAGGTGGTCAGCTATCGCTACTGAAGATCCGACAGTCGAAGTCGTCGGAGGTGTGCAGGAACTCGCACACTGCGAGGGTCTGCCGGCGGGACGTGGGAGACTACGCGGGGCAGTTTTACGTCAGCGAGCTGAGGTGGTGATGATGAGCGACGAACACGCGACCCTGACGCAGGCGTGGCAGGACAACCGGACGATCCAGAAGTCGGCGGCGGTGCGGCTGTTCGCGGCCACCAACTCCGCCCTGTACGTGACGCTGATGGAACGGCACCTCGACTTCGGGGCACGGCTGGCCGAACCCGAGCTGGCCGTCCGCCTCGAACGGGATATGACCGAACTCGACGCCGAGGACACCCCGACCGGCGTGGAGCTGATCAAGCTATGGGCGCGCAACGGGTGGCTGCACCGGGTCACCGACACTTCCGACGCCGTTGCTCCCAACATCTGTTACCTGACCGCCGACGCCCGGTCCGTCCTCGACTTCATGCGCCGGCGCCGCCGCGAGGACTCCGTGGCCACCGGCGGATCGATCAATGGCATCGCCGCCGGGCTGCATCGGGTGGCCGGGCAGGTGGCCGGTGATCCCGACCAGATCCGCGAGGATATCGAAAACCAGCTCGCAGATCTCGACGCCGAATTGGCCGATCTCGACGCCGGGGTCCGCCCCGAACCCGACCTGCGGATCGCCGCCGACGAGGCCCGCGCCATCGCCTACCAGATGGAACAGGTCATCTCCGACATCGCGCAATACGGCACGATGCTCGACCGCATCACCACCGCACTGCTCGACGACCCGAGCGACTCCGACCTGGCCTACCGCGACCGGCAACGGCAACTGTTCGACGACTACGAAACCCTGCTCGGGTCGTCGCAGAGCGCGTCGTATCACGCGTTCACCCGGATGATCCAGGATCCCGACCAACGCGCCCGGCTCTCGGCCGACATCGACACCGTCACCCGCAGCCTGCCCGACATGGAACCGGGTCTGCGCGCGGTGATGACCGACTTCTTTCCGCTGATCACCGAACAGATGGCCGAGGTGGGCCGCACCCGGCAACGCTGCGCCCGCCGCATCCGGCGGTTCGTCGCCGCCGGCACCCTGGAACAGAGCCGAGGTATCGCCCGGCAACTCAACGATGCCCTGGCCACCGCGAACGAGCTGCTCAAGGCCTCGCTCGCCGACCGGCGCCTGGGCTACGAGATACCGCTGGCCACCCCCGACCTCACCTCCATCGGCCGGGTCGCATTCGAGATCCGCGACCCGGCACCACCACCGCCCGCACTGCCGGGAGACACCGGCGGTGACCTCAGCTCATTCGCTTCCCTGGCCGGTCAGGTGGACACGGTCGAGCTGACGGACCTGGTCAACCGTGCGGTCGCCGACGGTCCGGTCGCATTGCCCGATGTCCTGGGCCGCCTCGACGAGGCGTATCTCGCGCACGTCATCGTCCTATGGTCGCTGGCCCTCAAACAGCCCGGCACCGCGCCGACGACCACCGAGATCGTGCGATTCCAGTCCTTGGAAGGTGACGACCGGATCATCGAGATCCCCGCCCTGATGTTCTCCGAACCGATCCCGACCGCCGACATCCTGATCGACGAGGTCTGAGGTACCCATGACCGACACCACCACCGATGTTCCCGACGAGTTCGCCGGCTACGACGACCTGCCCGCGGTACCGCTGACCTCCGCCGACCACGGCCCCAAGGTGCCGCGTTTCGACGGCGACGTGAGCGCACTGCCCGACCGGGCGTGCTGGGCGCTGCAGAACCTGCTGACCCGCCGCCACATCAGCGGTGAACGCCAGCCCCAATTGTGGTCGTGGGTGGCCGAATTCGCCGATGTCCTGCGCGTGCGGCTGTCCGAGCTGGACCTGCGGCTGCGGATCGTCGACGAGTTGCAGATCGCGTTCGTCGAGCAAGTCGGTTATGAATCTCGTTGGGGCCGAAGGCTGCTCAAACGCGAGACGATCAACACCTACGACGCTATCCTGGCGCTGCACCTGGCCAAGTACATGCGTGCCTCGCGCGAGGACAATGTGCTCATCACCCGCGAGGACATCCACGAGATGTTCGCCGGTGTCTCCAACACCATCGACCGCGACCTGGCGGCCTTCGACAAACGCATCGACCGTGCCGTCGACAAGATGGAGGAAATGGAGTTTCTGCGGGCTCAGCGCGATGACCCCGACACCTTCGTGCTGAGCCCGGTGATCACGGCAGTGATGACCGCCTCGGTGATCACCGACCTGCAACGGCAGTTCGAGCAGTTCATGTCCTCCGGCGACCAAGCCGACGACTCCGACAGCGCCCCGGATACGGACGCCGGTAACAACCGCCCGGACACGACCGAGGGAGCGGACTGGTGAGCACTATCGACCAATACCACCTGTCCCGGCTACAGCTGATCAACTGGGGCGTGTTCGATGGCTATCATTCGATTCCGTTCAGCGCCAACGGCGCACTCATCACCGGCTCCTCCGGCAGCGGCAAATCCTCTCTGCTGGACGCGATTTCGCTGGCGTTTCTGCCCGATCACCGGCGCAATTTCAATGCCTCCGGCGATGCGACGGCGGCAGGATCGTCCAGCGGCAAACGGACCGTCGGCAAGTATGTGCGCGGGGCGTGGGGGGAGCGGCGCAGCGGGACGAGCGCCGGCCGCGAGATCATGTACTTGCGCGGTACCGGACCGGCGTGGGCGGCGATCGCTGTCACCTACACATCCACCTCCGGCACGTCCATCACCGGCCTGGTCCTCAAATGGCTTGCCGCCGGCAAGCTGACCGACGCCGGCAGTTCGTACTTCATTCACGACGGCGACACCGACATCGTCGAGGTCTGCAACGAATGGGCGTCGGCGGGGTACAACACCTCCCGGTTCCGCGACCGCGGCTGGCGCGGCGGGCCGGGGGAGGGCAAATACCTCGCCACCCTGTACTCGCTCATCGGGATTCGCGGCTCCGATGCGGCTCAGCAGTTGCTCGGCAAAGCGAAATCGCTGAAAAGCGTTGGTGGCCTTGCCCAATTCGTGCGCGAGTTCATGCTCGACGAGCCGCGTAGCGTCGCCGGGATCAAGGATGCGCTCGACCAGATCGATCCGCTGGTGCAGGCCCGCGAATTGCTCGACGTCGCACGCCGCAAACGCACCATTCTCGGCAATATCGAGGAGGTCCAGGAACGGTACGCGGGGGAGTCGGCCACATTCAGCGTGCTCGACACCATCGACACCGACGCGGTGCGCGCCTACCTGAACAATCTGCGGCTGCGCACCGCCGGGCCGGAAATCGCTGACCTTGACGATCAGATCGCCCGCCTCGACGGTGACCTGAACTCACTGACCGCCCAGCACGATCAGTTGCGCGCCGACCACAGCAACCTGCTCTCGCGGATATCCACCTCCACCGGCGACCTCGCCCCACTGCAGGAGCAGCTCGCGGCAGCCCAGAAGTTCGCCGGTGAGGTGGCCATCAAACGCACCAACTACGAACATCGCATCGCCGCACTGGGTTTCGAACTGCCCGACGACGGCGGACAGTTCTGGGAACTGCGCGATCAACTGATGGACGACGCCACCCGCATCGACAGCCAGCTCGAGGCGGGCAAGGCACAGTTCGCCGAAACCCTCGCCCGGGCCCGCGACCGCCGCGGCCAGCGTGATGCGGTCGCCGCAGAACTCCACCGCGTCGAGCAGGCCGGGTCGACGCTGCCGCGAGCCGAACATGAGATGCGGCGCATGCTCGCCAACCACCTGCAGATCGACGAATCGGAATTGCGGTATGTCGCCGAACTGGTGGAGTTGCGTCCCGATGCGGGCCGCTGGCGTTTGGCGGTGGAGAAGGTGTTGCGTGGCGCGGGGCTGCGGCTGCTGGTGCCCGACGAGCATTTCCGGGCCGCGCTGCGCTATGTCAACAGCCACGACATGCGTGGGCGTATCCAGCTTCATCATGCCGAACAACACCCGATGCCCACCCCCGAACCGGGCACCCTCGGGGCGATGCTGCGCGCTGTCGACCCCGACCATCCGTGCGCCGCCGAGGCGCTGACCATCCTGGCACGGCTGGGAAACCATGTGTGCGTGGATGATCCGGCAGAGTTCCGCAATCATGCCAAGGCTGTCACCGATCAGGGCCTACGCAAGGATTCGGCCAAGCTGGCCGTCAAGGACGACCGGCAGGCGTTACGGCCGTCGCAGTACATCTTCGTCGGCCACGTCGACTCCAAGATCACCGCGCTGCGTGAGGAACTCGATCACGAGCAGCGCCTGTATGACGCCGCCCATCAAGCCAGCGCCGACCTGGACCGGGACCGTACCGAACTGCAACAGCGCCGCGACGCCTACCGACGGGTGTGTGAGCAGTTCACACAGTGGAGCGAGATCGACACCGACACCGCCGACGACCGTGTCGACGCTCTCACCGATCAGTACGAACTGCTGATGGATGCCAATCCTGATGTGGAGGCGCTGCAACGCAAGGCCGAGGAGATCTGGGAACAGGTGCGTGGGGCCATCTCCCAGGCAGCGTTGGTCCGCGACAAGATCGCCACCCACGACAAGCGGCGCACCCAGCTGCTGGACCTGACCGACCGGCTGACCCACGAACCCATCGCCGACCAGGCCGCCGCCACCCTCGACGGTTTCCGCGAGGAATCGGCGGCGGTACTCGATGTGCTTGCGCCCGAACCTTATCGGCAGGAACTGATGAAGGCGGTCAACCGGGACCGCGACCGCATGCGGGCCGACGCCCGGCGCTCTCGCGACGAACTGGCCCGCATCGTCGCGAGCTACGACGAGGAGTTCCCCGACGCCATCCCCAACGACAGCGACGACTTCGACGAACGCGTGCACGACTACGTGTCGGTGTGCCGCCGGATCGACGAACGCGAACTGCCGTCGGCCTACGAGCGGATGCGCCGACTGATCACCGAGCAGGCACCGGGCGCAATCCTGAGCCTGCACATGGCCGCCGACGCCGAGGAACGGCGCATCGTCGAGCAGATCGAACGCGTCAACTCCGGTCTCGGGTCGGTCGCGTTCAACAGCGGCACCCGGCTGCGACTGCAACCAGGGCGCAAAACCCTGCCCGCCGTGGCCGAACTCAACGAGAAGGCCCGGCAGATCTCCGCCCGAACCGCCGCCGTCAGCTTCGGCGACGAACAGGCCATCCTCGAGCAGTACGCCGACATCCTGTTGCTGCGCCAGCGCCTGGCCGGCGACTCCCCCGAGGACAGGGCCTGGACCCGCGACGCCCTCGACGTGCGCAACCGGTTCGACTTCTACTGCGAGGAACGCGACGCGAGCAGCGGGGAGGTCATCCGCACCTACAGCAACGCCGGCGACAACTCGGGCGGCGAGCAGGAAAAGCTAATGGCGTTCTGCCTGGCCGGTGCGCTCAGTTTCAATCTCGCAGCCCCCGGCAGCGACGACAACCGGCCACTGTTCGCCCAGCTGATGCTGGACGAGGCGTTCTCCAAGTCCGATCCGCAGTTCGCCCAGCAGGCACTCTCGGCGTTCCGCAAGTTCGGTTTCCAGCTCGTGATCGTCGCCACCGTACAGAACACCAGCACCATCCAGCCCTACATCGACAACGTGGTGATGGTGTCGAAATCCGAGGGCGTCGATGGCCGGCCCACGGCGTCTGCGCTGTCCACCTCGATCCAGGGTTTTACCGAGGTACGGCGCACCAACGCGGGCCGGCTCCCGCTGTAGCGCGGGAGCCGGCCGGCGAGGTGACTACTCCGCGGAGGCCAGAGCGCTGTTGAACGTCTCGCTCGGGCGCATCACGGCGTCGGTCTTGACGTTGTCGGGGGCGTAGTAGCCGCCCAGATCGACTTCCTGACCCTGCACGGCGGCGAACTCGGCGACGATCGTGTCCTCGTTCTCGGCCAGTGCCTGCGCCAGCGGCGCGAAGTGCTCGGCCAGTTCCGTGTCCTCGGTCTGTGCGGCCAGCTCCTGCGCCCAGTACATGGCGAGGTAGAACTGGCTGCCGCGGTTGTCGAGCTCACCAGTGTTGCGCGAGGGGCTCTTGTCGTTCTCCAGCAGTTTGCCGGTCGCGGCATCGAGGGTCCGGGCCAGCAGGCCGGCCTTGGCGTTGTCGGTCTTGCGGCCCAGATCCTCCAGGCTCACCGCCAGCGCCAGGAACTCACCGAGCGAATCCCACCGCAGGTGGTTTTCCTCCACGAGCTGCTTGACGTGCTTGGGCGCCGAACCGCCCGCACCGGTCTCGTACAGTCCACCACCGGCCATCAGCGGCACGATCGAGAGCATCTTGGCGCTGGTACCGAGTTCGAGGATCGGGAACAGGTCGGTGAGGTAGTCACGCAGGATGTTGCCGGTCGCGGCGATGGTGTCCATGCCGCGAACGACCCGTTCGAGCGAGTACCGCATCGCTCGCACCTGCGACATGTGCGAGATGTCCAGGCCCTCGGTGTCGTGATCTTGGAGGTAGGTCTCCACCTTCTTGATCAGTTCGTTCTCGTGCGGACGGTACGGGTCGAGCCAGAACACCACCGGCGTACCCGAATTGCGCGCCCGGTTGACCGCGAGCTTGACCCAGTCCCGGATCGGGGCGTCCTTGACCACGCACATCCGGAAGATGTCGCCCTCTTCGACGTTCTGCGACAGCAGTACCTCACCGGTGGCGATGTCGACGATGTTGGCCACACCGTCGGCCTGGATCTCGAAAGTCTTGTCGTGCGAACCGTACTCCTCGGCCTTCTGCGCCATCAGGCCGACGTTGGGCACGGTGCCCATCGTAGTGGGATCGAACGCGCCGTTGGTTTTACAGAAGTTCACAACCTCCTGATAGATGCGCGCGAACGTCGACTCCGGGTTGACCGCCTTGGTGTCCTTCGTGCGCCCGTCGGCGCCGTACATCTTGCCGCCGGCCCGGATCATCGCCGGCATCGACGCGTCGACGATCACATCGGAGGGGGAGTGGAAGTTGGAGATACCGCGCGCCGAGTCGACCATCGCCAGTTCCGGCCGGTGCTCGTGGCACTCGTGCAGATCATCGATGATCTCTTCACGTTTGGTCGCCGGCAACGCCTCGATCTTCGAATACAGGTCCGACAGACCGTTGTTGACGTTGACGCCGAGTTCGTCGAACAACTCGCCGTGTTTGGCGAAGGCGTCCTTGTAGAAGGTGCGCACGGCGTGACCGAAGACGATCGGGTGTGAGACCCGCATCATGGTGGCCTTGACGTGCAGGGAGAACATGACGCCGGTCTTGTAGGCGTCGTCCATCTGCTCCTCGTAGAACTCGATGAGGGCCTTCTTGCTCATGAACATGGAGTCGAAGACATCGCCCTTGCCCAGGGACACCTTCGGCTTGAGGACGATGGTCTCACCGGCGGTGGTGACCAGTTCCATCCGCACGTCGCAGTCACGGTCGATGGTCATCGACTTCTCACCGTGGTAGAAGTCGCCGTGGCGCATATGCGCGACATGCGTGCGTGAGGCCATCGACCACTTACCCATGCTGTGCGGGTGTTTGCGGGCGTACTCCTTCACCGCACGCGGCGCACGGCGATCGGAATTACCTTCACGCAGAACAGGATTGACGGCGCTGCCGAGGCACTTGGTATATCGATCGCGGATCTCGCGTTCGGCGTCAGTGCTCGGGTTCTCCGGGAGGTCGGGGATGTCGTAGCCCTTGGCCTTGAGTTCTTTGATGGTGGCCACGAGCTGCGGCACAGACGCGCTGATGTTGGGCAACTTGATGATGTTGGTGTCCGGGTTCTGGGTCAGTGCGCCCAGTTCGGCCAGATTGTCGGGCACGCGCTGCTCGTCGGTCAGGTTTTCCGGGAACTCCGCCAGCACACGTGCCGCAACCGAGATGTCGCTGGTTTCGATGTTGATCCCAGCTGCGCCGGCGAAGGTGCGGATGACCGGCAAGAACGCGTGCGTCGCCAGCATCGGCGCCTCGTCGGTCAGGGTGTAAATGATGGTCGGCTGCTCCACGTGCATGTCCCGCTTTCGTCTCCGGTTGTCCGGTCCGGTCACGATCAGTGGCCCGAACCGTATGAGCGTTACCAGTATCACTTGTCGAGAGTGGTCGTGCCCAGGCACACCCTGTGCCGGTGACCCGGCACACTCTTCCCCTTGACCTTATCCATCGGAAGGCTCTCGACGCGGGTAAACCGGGCGTCTTCGGTTTGCCGAAGCGAATGATCCGCGCCTAGCGTGAGAATTCGTGGCGTCGGTCGTTGAGAACAAGGTGTGGTCACAAGGACGTTCGGGGCTGGCGTTCGCACTGATCTCGGCACTGAGCTTCGGGCTCTCGGGTGCGCTGGCCCGGCCGCTTCTGGAGTCGGGGTGGAGCAGCGGCACCATTGTGACGATCAGGATCGGTGTCGGCGGCCTCGCGCTGGTCCCAGTGGCGTTGCGCGACATGCACGGTCGGTGGTCGTTGCTGCGCAAACACGCACTCACGATCGGGTTGTACGGGTTGTTCGGCGTGGTCATCGCGCAGTTCTGCTTCTTCTCGGCGATCCAGACGATTCCGGTGGCGTCGGCGATGCTGATCGAACACACCGCACCCGTGGTCGTCCTGTTGTGGCTGTGGGCCGCACACCGTCAGCGACCGAGTGCGCTGTTGTGCGTCGGTGTCATGTTGTGCGCGATCGGTCTGCTCTGCGTTCTGGAAGTGACCGGTGGCGGGGGTCTCGACGTCGCCGGGGTGCTGTGGGCCACCGCCGCGATGGTCGGGGCCGTCGGCTACTTCTTCATTTCCGCCAAACCGCACCGGGACCTGCCGCCGTCCGTACTGTCGGCGGCCGGAATGATCGCTGCAGCAGTGCTTCTGGGAGTCCTGGGGTCAGTGGGCCTGATGCCCTTCGACATCGGTGACAGCGCTGCCGACTTCACCGGGTTTTCTATTCCGGCCTGGCTCGCACTACTCGGTCTGGCGGTGATCACCGTCGCCGTGGCCTATCCGACCGGTATCGTCGCCGCACGCATCCTGGGCGCCCGGCTGGCCTCGCTCATCGCTCTCACCGAGGTGATCGCTGCGACGATCTGGGCGGCGGTTCTGCTCAGCGAAGTTCCGTCGGCGATCCAGCTGGCCGGCGGTGTGCTGGTGATCGCCGGTGTGGTGTGCGCGAAACTCGGCGAACCGGAATCCGCCGCCGACGCGGGCCGTGAGGTGGTGGTCGGCGCACCCGACGTCGTTGACACCTGCGGACTTTCCGACGAGCCGCCGGGGCCCGACGCCGCCGACTGCAACCCGCCGCGCGCGTAGTGTCAGGTACCGGCAATCTGCGCGCCGACCAGTTCTGCGATCGCCAGACTCGATGTCAGACCCGGGGATTCGATGCCGAACAGGTTGATCAGTCCGGGGACACCGTGGTCGGCCGGCGTGGAGATCCGGAAATCGGCGGCCGGCGAACCCGGCCCGCCGAGCTTGGGCCGGATGCCGGCGTAGTCGGCGACCAGTTCGCGTTCGGTGACCGCGGGCCAGTACCGTTCGATCGCGGCGACGAACTCCGGCACCCGGTCGACGTTCACCGTGTAGTCGAGACCGTCGATCCATTGCACATCGGGATCGTCGATCCATTGCACATCGGGACCGAATCGCGCATTGCCGGCGAGGTCGAGGGTCAGGTGCACACCCAGACCGCCGTCGACGGGAAGTGGATAGACCAGCCGCGAGCACGGCGCCGGGCCGGCGGCGAGCCGGAAGTAGGTGCCCTTGGCCAAGTACCGGTCGGGCAGCGCCCCGGCGGCCAGTCCTTCGATGCCGCCGCCGACCTCCTGGGCACCCAGACCTGCGGCATTGATCAGCCAGTCGCAGGCCAACGATCCCGCGCCGTCGACATCGACCTCCAGGGCGCCGCCTCTGCACCGCGCGCCGGTGACGCGGCTGCGGTAGGCGACCTCGGACCCCGCACCCGTCGCATCGGCCAGCAACGCCCGCATCAGCGCCGCAGCGTCGACGATGCCCGTCGACGGTGACAGCAGACCGGCGACCGCAGTGATCTCCGGTTCGAGTTCACCGATCTCGTCCGCATCGATCGCCCGAATATCGTTGACACCGTTGTCGATTGCCGCATCGGCGAGCGCTGCCAGTCGTCCGCGCTGATCATCGCAGGTGGCGACGATCAGCTTTCCGATCGCATCGTGGGGGACGGCGTGGTCGGCGCAGTAGCGGTACAGCAGGCCGCGTCCACGCACACATAGTCGCGCCTTCAGACTTCCTGCCGGATAGTAGATTCCGGCGTGGATGACCTCGGAGTTGCGCGAGCTGATGCCCGTGCCGAAGGTGTCGGCGGCCTCCAGGATCATCACCTCCCGCCCGGCGACGACCAGTTCCCGCGCGATGGCCAATCCGACGACCCCGGCGCCCACGACCACACACTCGACCCGATCGGTCACGGACCTCACCTCCTGCCGACTCCGCTGACATTCTCCGGCAATGGTGTCAGGTCCGGCCACGGGGCCGCGGATGTCACAGCGGATCGGCCCGTCGTGCGGTGACGACGGGCCGATCCGCTGTTGTGTTGTGGTGACTGTGCTGTCAGCCGGCGGCCGCGAGAGGACTACCGGGGAACGCGCTCCGGTAGGCCCGGCGCGGACGGAACGGCTTCCAGTCATCGAGTGGCTCAGCCAGCCGGTCGAGGACCACGTGCGCGGCCGCCACATTGGCGCCCAGGCCGCAGTGGCTGCCCCGTACCTCGACGTTCTCGCTCATCGGTCCCGGCTCGACCAGACACGACTGCCAGTGCACGATGCCGTCGGCGCGACTGTAGATCGACGTCAACGGTTGGGCCAGGCCGTCCTTGCGGGCGGCCACCCATGCTTCGAAGGCGTAGTCGGGCAGATGCCGGGAGGCGAACATCTCGTACGCCGCCGACGCCCGCGACTGGCTGCGGTGTGACATATTGAGCGGGCTGCCCAGGGTGATCACCCGGTCGACATCCTCAGGACGCAGTTTTGCCACCTCCCGGGCGAGCAGACCACCCAGGCTCCAGCCGATCACGCTGATCGGCCGACCCGACCGGGCCACCAGGTCGTCGACGCGGCCCTGGATGCCCGACAGGATGCCGTTGGTGGGGCCGACGTTGACGCCGAGCTTCCAGCCATGTGCCTGGTAGCCGGCCTCTTTCAGCACCCCCCGCAGCGCGCGGGTGGAACGGTCGTCGGCCATCAGCCCGGGTAGCACCAGGACATGCCGGCCATCGCCGCCGCCCGCGTGTTGCATGGTGAGCAGCTTCTTGCTTGAGGCGAACCCGATGTGCTCGGCCATCGCGCGGTGCGGTTCGGTGAGGTAGTAGAACCAGTGCGGTGGTTCTATCTCTCCGGTGTGTTCCATCTTCTCGACCACGTGGGTCACCTCCTGGTGCGGACTTTCGTTCCTGACGCCGTGTGCGGCGTGGTCAGTGGTGGGCAGCCGCTCGCGCGGCGCGATACTCGGCGACCGCTGCCTCGAGCGGAGCCCGCTCGATCGAGCGCTTGAGAATCTTGCCGGACGGCCCCTTGGGGAGTGCGTCGACGAACATCACCGCACGTGGATGCTTATATGCCGCAAGGCGTTCGGCGGTCCACGCCTTCACGTCGTCGGCACTCAACTCCGCATCGGGTCCGATGGCCACCACGGCGACGATCTCCTCACCGTAGTGCGGATCGGGAACACCGACGACTGCGGCCTCGACGATGTCGGGGTGCGCGTATAGGACTTCCTCGATCTCGCTCGGGTACACGTTGTACCCGCCGCGGATGATCAGGTCCTTGGCCCGGTCGACGATACGCACGTTGCCCTCGTCGTCCATTTCGGCGATGTCGCCGGTGCGAAGCCAGCCGTCGGGGCTGATGGTCTCGGCGGTGGCCTCGGGTCGGTTCCAGTAGCCGCGCATCACCACCGGTCCCCGGACGAACACCTCGCCACGCCCCCCGACCGGGGCGGGTGTGCCGTCGGCGAGGCGGATCTCGACCTCCATCTCGGGTGCTGCCGGTCCGACGGTGCCCGCCGGCGCCTCCGTGCCCGGCTTGGAGAACGTCGCGATCGCGCACGTCTCGGTCATTCCGTAGCCCTCGGAGATCTTGCACTCGAACCGACGGTGGAAGGCTTCACGGACCTCCAGCGGCAATGACGCGCCACCGGATACCGCAAGCCGCAGATGCTCGAACGCGTCGGCCGGGGTGTCCTGCGAGCTGTGCAGCATGGCGTTCCACATCGTGGGCACGCCTTCGACCAGGGTCGCACGATCTTCGATGATCATCTCGATGAACTGCTGGGGATGGAATGTCGGTGCCAGGCTCATCGGGCAACCGGCACCGATCGACGCCAGCAGAACCGATGCCTGGCCGAACACGTGGAACAGCGGAAGGGCGGTGGCGATGCGGTCGTTGGGGGCGGTGCCGCCGAGCTTGATCGCGATGCGGGCCGCCGAGGTCAGATTGCCGATGGTCAGTTCGGCGCCCTTGGGTTTGCCCGTGGTGCCCGAGGTGTAGAGGATACAACCCACCTCGTCCTCCCCGCGGTCGACGGCCTCGGTGAGGGGAGTGCCACGGTCGGCCTGCGCACCGTGGGCGAGCGCCAGAAACTCGATGCCCGCGGCCTCGGCAGCCTCGCGCGCGGCCTGCGAGACACTGTCCCAGGCGATCACGAGCTTGCAGCCGGCGTCGGAGATGTAGTAGCCGAGTTCGCTCGGGGTGCACAGCGGGTTGACCGGCACGATGATGGCGCCGGCCGCGTTGATCCCGAGGTAGGCCACGACGAACTCGGGGAGGGTCGGGGCGATGAAGAGCACGCGGTCACCGGGTTCGATACCGATGTCGGCGAGCATGCCCGCGTACGCGAGCGTGGCGTCGGCGAGCTGCTGGTAGGTCAGGACGGTGCCCGCGCCGCGCGCCGCCTCCTGCTCGGGATCGGCTGCCGCCTGGGCGAACACCGGGTCCGATAAGCTGGTCATGTCGATACTCTCCTTGCTGGGGGGTTTGCCTCACCGCGGTGTGTTCATCGTGGTGTCTTATCGACCGGCCCCGTCGTCGTTGCCTCGGCGACGGGGCCTCTCGCATTCGATCAGTCGATCATTACTCCGACTTGGTGCCGGCGTCGGCGCCGTCCTTGGTGGCCCGCTCGATGACAGCGAGGGTGAAGTCGCGCTGTGCTTCCAGAAGACGCTGTGCCACCTGGAAGTTCGCCTCGACGACCTCACGCGGGCTGGGGAGCTCGGGGAAGTTGCCGGGCAGGTTCTTGCCGAACTCGGGCATCTGGAATCCGCTGGGCAGCAGATTGACACGACGGTCGAGGTTGGGCAAGGACTCCTTGGCACGCTCGACGGCGGCGACCCACTGGTCGGTGAGCTGGGTGGTGATATCGGCGTAGCTGCTCATGATCTGTTCTCCTTGCTGGGATGTGGTGGCTGGGACCGATGGGGCGTCAATCGCCGACCATCGTCCGGTACAACTGCACAAGCGCCGATCGCTGACCTTCGGTCAGGCGGTCGTCGTGGCGGATGGCGTCCTCAACCGAGCATTTCTCCTCAGCCGGAGTCGTCGGCAGCCAGCCGGCCATCCGGAACAGAACGTCGGGTTGGAGGTTGAGACCCTTCGCAAGATTGGTCAGTACCTGTGCTGATGGCTGGTACCGACCCTTCTCGATCTGACTCAGGTACGAGTCGGAAACCTCGGCCATCCGTGCGAGATGTCGGACGGACAGCCGGGCGATCTCCCTCTGCGCCTTGATGTAGCGGCCGAGATCGTCAATCGCCTCTTCATTGAAGGGGGTGCTCATCGTTCTCCTCTACCGAATTCCGTTCGCTCACCCCTGTGGAAAATCCCTGTGCGGGAAGCCGTTCCCGAGGTGGTGAACCCGTGCGTTGCTTAGCATACAACGCATATGCGTTGTATGCAACGCATGATCGCGGATCAGGTAGGTGCATCCATCGCGGGCGTCATCGCCAGCCTCCCTCTTCAAGTTGATTCGATTGTGACTCACATCTCATATCAAGTTCAAATGCATACCACTGATGATTTACATTCATAGGATGCATGTCAGCGACCTGGATCTGAACCTCATCCGCGTCCTGCACACACTGCTCGAAGAGCGCCACGTCAGCAGGTCCGCCGAGCGCCTCGGGCTGAGTCAGGCCGCCACCAGTCATGCACTCGGACGCCTCCGCAAAGCCTTCGGTGACCCACTGCTGGTGCGGGTCGGCAGGGAACTGGAACCGACCCCCGAGGCCGAGCGGCTCGCACCCATCACCGATCAGGTGATGCGGTTGCTCACCGAGGCATTGCAGGCGCCCGGTTTCGACCCTGCCACCACCACAGCGTCGTTCACGCTCGTCATTCCGGATTTCCTTGCGGTGGAAGTTCTTCCGCCGCTGACCAGGCTGCTGCACCGACAAGCTCCCGGCGCGAGCATGGACAGCCACAGCATGCCCACCGCGGTCGGCGAACCACCGAGCGGTTCAATCGACGCGATCCTGTTGCCATCGGACCGCATTCCACCGGAGCACTCGTCGCTGTTCGCCTGTACCGTCGGCTGGCACGGCCTGGCCGCGGCGACCAACGACCAGGTGAGCGATTCGATGACGCTGGCCGAGTTCTGCCGGCTACCACACCTGGTGGTCGACGGGGCGCTCGTGCACAATCGTGTGGACGCCACCCTGGCCGGACGCGGCCTTTCCCGCAATGTAGTTCTGCGACTGACCAATTCCGAACTCATCCCCGAGATCATCGCCGAGACCGATCTGGTGACGATCGGCGCACTTACCTCACCCGTCGGGCCGGATCTGCGTTCGTTCGCCACACCGTTGGAGCTGCCACCGCTGGACTATCGCATCACCTGGTCGCACCGGCTGACCGGCGATGCCGCAAGCACCTGGTTCCGGCAGCGCGTCGCCGAGGTCTGCCACCAGCGGATCTCCCCGTCGCAGCAGTGATCTCAGCCGGACGGGCGGTCTGTGCAGGGAGCGCCCGACACTGGCATGCGAGGCGCATATCGTCATACATACTGATAGGTGTACAGTATGGGAAATGGTCGGGTAGCTCGACGACCCGCACATCTGGACCATGCACCTGCGCTCAGCGGCGCCGATTGAGAGGATGACTGCGATGGACAAGCTCGACTACCAGGCTGTCGACGTCGACAACCACTATTACGAACCGCTCGACGCGTTCACCCGCCACCTGCCCAAGGAGTTCCGGACGCGCGGGGTGCAGATGGTCCGCAACGGCAGACGCACCATGGCGGTGATCGGCGAGCAGGTCAACCACTTCATCCCCAACCCCACCTTCGACCCGATCATCGAGCCCGGCTGCCTCGATCTGCTGTTCCGCGGCGAGGTTCCCGAGGGCGTGGACCCGGCCAGCCTGATGAAACTCGACAGCCTCGCCGACCATCCCGAGTATCAGAACCGCGAGGCCCGCGTGAAGATCCTCGACAAGCAGAACCTCGAGACCGTATTCATGCTGCCGACCTTTGCCTGCGGCGTGGAACAGTCACTGCGGCACGATATTCCGGCGACGATGGCCTCGCTGCACGCCTTCAACCTGTGGCTCGATGAGGATTGGGGCTTCAACCGGCCGGACGGCCGCTTCATCACCGCCCCGATGATCTCGCTGGCCGACCCGGACGAAGCGGTCAAGGAGGTCGAGTTCGTCCTGGCGCGCGGCGCCAAACTGGTGCTGGTGCGTCCGGCACCCGTTCCGGGCGTGGTCAAGCCGCGCTCGCTCGGTGACCCGCTGCACGATCCGGTGTGGGCTCGTCTGGCCGAAGCCGGTGTGCCGGTGGGCTTTCACCTCAGCGACAGTGGCTATCTCGCGATCAACGCGATGTGGGGCGGCAAGGGCCGGTTCGAGGGGTTCGGCCGCCGCGATCCGCTCGACAACGTGCTCTCCGACGACCGCGCCATCCACGACACGATGGCCTCGATGATCGTGCACCAGGTGTTCTCGCGGCATCCCAAGCTCAAGGTGTGCAGCATCGAGAACGGTTCCTACTTCGTGTACCGGCTCATCAAGCGGCTCAAGAAGTCTGCCAACAATGCGCCGTACCACTACCAGGAGGACCCGGTCGAGCAGCTCAAGAACAACGTGTGGATCGCCCCGTACTACGAGGACGACGTGAAGCTGCTGGCCGCCACGATCGGCGTCGACCGTATCCTGTTCGGCTCGGACTGGCCGCACGGCGAAGGCCTCGCCGACCCGACGAGCTTTACCGCCGACATCCCGCAGTTCCCCGAGTTCAGCTACGAGGACACCCGGAAGGTCATGCGCGACAACGCTCTCGATCTCGTCGGGCTCAACGTCACAGCAGCGGCGACATAGCCCTCACCGGCGACCCACACCGATGCCCACTCGCTCCCGGCGAGTGGGCATCGGTGTTTTTCAGAGGTATTTCCCGTGATATCCGGACGCTTGGTCAGGCGGTGAGGCCGGCCGTCAGCAGAGTGGCCAGCTCGCGGTAGGCGTGTGCATCATCGAGCCCGGTGGCCTCGCGGACCAGGCCCTGCTGGATGCGTGCCATCGTCGCCGCGGCGACGTCGGCGGCGAAGGCGGCGTGCACGTCCCTGAACTCTCCGGCCCGCACACCAGCGTCGACCAGTTCGGCCACCCGGGCGGCCGCGAAGCGGGTGTTCTGCTCGTAGACCTCCCGCGCCGGCGCAAAGCCGTCGAGATCGGTCATGAACTGCGCGGACGCGCCACCGAGTGCGGTGCCGACGGCCGACACGTAGGCGATGATGCGGTCGCGGGCACCCGAGGTGGCCGCGACCTGGGCCTCGACATCCTCGGTCGCGCGGCGGAAGAAGTGGATCGTGGCGGCCCGGACAAGTTGTTCCTTGCTTCCGGCGAGTGTGTACAGCGTCGACTTGGAGCACTTGAGGGAGGCCGCGATCTCATCGAGCGTCAGGTGCGCGAATCCGTCGGCGAGAAACAACCGCACGAGTGCATCGAACAGCTCGGTCCGGCGGCGGGTGGCGAACTGTGGCCCGGTCATGGACGAAATAGTACTGACACACCTCTTGCAGTACTAGTTCCCGAACAGTACTGTCACTGGTAATTTAGTACTGTTTCAAGTTCAGGGAGTTTCGCATGGCCGTTGACCGACTCTTGCCGACCGACGAGGCACGCGACCTCATCGCACTCACCCGCGACGTAGCCGACAAGGCACTGGCCCCCATCGCGGACGCCCACGAAAAGGCCGAGACATACCCCGACGGCGTGTTCGCGACACTCGGCGCGGCGGGACTGCTGAGCCTGCCATATCCCGAGGAGTGGGGCGGGGGAGCGCAACCGTACGAGGTGTACCTGCAGGTCCTGGAGGAACTGGCCGCTCGCTGGGCCGCCGTGGCGGTCGCCGTCAGCGTGCACAGCCTTGCCTGCCATCCGCTCACCGCATTCGGCACCGACGAGCAGAAACAGCGGTGGCTGCCGGACATGCTCGGCGGGTCGACCGTCGGCGCCTACAGTCTGTCCGAGCCGCAGGCCGGTTCCGATGCCGCGGCCCTGGCATGCAAGGCCACCCCCTCAGCCGACGGCCGTGGCTATGTGATCAACGGCAGCAAAGCATGGATCACCCACGGCGGTATCGCCGACTTCTACAACCTCTTCGCCCGCACCGGCGAAGGCTCCAAAGGGATTTCATGCTTCCTGGTCCCCAAAGGCACCGAGGGACTGAGCTTCGGCAAACCCGAGGAGAAGATGGGGCTGCACGCAGTACCCACCACCGCGGCCCACTACGACAACGCCGCCATCGACGCCGACCGGCGCATCGGCACCGAGGGCCAAGGGCTCCAGATCGCTTTCAGCGCACTCGATTCCGGGCGACTGGGCATCGCCGCTGTGGCGGTCGGCATCGCACAGGCCGCCCTCGACGACGCCGTCACCTACGCCCAGGAACGAACCACGTTCGGCCGCAAGATCATCGACCATCAGGGCCTCGGATTCCTGCTGGCCGACATGGCCGCCGCCGTGGATTCGGCCCGCGCCACCTACCTCGACGCCGCCCGCCGCCGCGACGCGGGACTGCCGTACTCGCGCAACGCATCCGTGGCCAAACTCGTCGCCACCGACGCCGCCATGAAGGTCACCACCGATGCGGTGCAGGTGTTCGGCGGCTACGGCTACACCCGCGACTTCCGCGTCGAACGCCTCATGCGTGAAGCCAAGATCACCCAGATCTTCGAAGGCACCAACCAGATCCAGCGGCTGGTCATCAGCCGCAGCCTGACCACCGGCGCGTAGCCACCACCTGCTCCGCACAGAAAGAAGCACCATGAACATCGACACCTCATCCGTCGCCGTCATCACCGGCGGAGCCTCCGGCCTCGGCAATGCCACCGCCCGCGCACTGCACTCCCGCGGCGCGCAGGTCGTCCTCGTGGACCTGCCGTCCTCGGACGGCCAGAACGCCGCAAGCGCTATCGGTTCCGGCGCCCACTTCGTCGCCGCCGACGTGACCTCGGCCGACGACGTGGCCGCCGCGATGGACTTCGCCGCGACACTCGGATCGGTCCGCGTGGTGGTCAACTGCGCCGGCGTCGCCACCCCGGGAAAGGTCCTCGGCCGCAAGGGTGTGCTGCCGCTGGACGCATTCGAACGCGTCATCCGCATCAACCTGATCGGCACATTCAACGTCATCCGCCTGGGTGCGGAGAAGATATCGCAGACCGAGCCGGTCGACGGCGAACGCGGCGTCATCATCAACACCGCATCGGTCGCCGCGTTCGACGGCCAGATCGGTCAGGCCGCCTACGGCGCGTCCAAGGGTGGTGTCGCCGCGCTGACCCTGCCTGTGGCACGCGAGCTCGCCGATCACCTGATCCGCGTGGCGACGATCGCCCCCGGCATCTTCGAGACACCCATGATGGCCGGCCTCCCCGAGGAGGCCCAGCGCTCTCTCGGACAGCAGGTGCCGCATCCGTCGCGGCTCGGCAAGCCCGCCGAGTACGCCGCCCTCGCGATGCACATCGTCGACAACCCGATGCTCAACGGCGAGACGATCCGGCTCGACGGCGCGATCCGGATGGCACCCCGCTAGTCAGAAGAGCCCGCCGAGCCACAATCCCAGCCCGGCCGCACAGGTGGCACCGACGAGAACGCCGAATCCATTGACAACGCCGGAGGTCCACCGACGTTGTTGCAGCAGCCGGACCGTCTCGAACGACGCGGTCGAGAACGTGGTGTAGCCACCGAGGAAGCCCGTCCCCACGACCATCCGGAACGATTCGGACACAACGTGATCGACAGCCAGCCCCGTGACCACACCCAGGACGAACGATCCCGTGAGGTTGATCGTGATCGTTCCCCACGGCAACGGGCCGCCGGTCCGGGCGCGGATCACCCCGTCGAGAACGAGCCGGCACACCGCACCGAACCCACCGGCCACCGCGACGGCGATGAACACTCCCGGGCTCATCGGACGTCGCCTTCGGTGCGGTGGGTGAGTGCGCCGACGGCGATTCCGGTCCAGGTGGCGATCGCTCCAACGATCACGGTGCCCACGCCGTAGGCGGCTCCGGCCCCCGGTGATCCCGACGACAGCAGGTCGGCAGCGTCGGTGGCCAGCGCGCTGTAGGTGGTGAATCCGCCCATGAACCCGGTACCCACCAGCATCCGGAGGAATCGTCTTCGGCCTATGTCCGGGCCGCGCCTGGCCAGCGCCTCGAGCAAGATGCCGAGAAGGAAAGCGCCGACGATGTTGATCACGAAGACCGTCCACGGGACGCCGTCGGTCGGAAATCTGTCGATGAGCGCCTCACGTGCCGCGACGCCGCAGCAGCCGCCGGCGAAGACGGCACCGATGTAGTCCGGACGTAGATGTGCCGGCCGGTCTCTGGGCGTGGTGTCGGGGGACGCGGTATCGGGATCGGCCGGAAGGCCGGACGTCGTCTCGTGTGCGGGGTCTCCGGCGGTCATGTCGGCGTCGGAATGCATGCGGGTCTCCTACCGTGTGGGCGCACGGGTGCGCCATTCGGGTAGGGACTGTTGTCGGACGATCCGAGGTTGGGTACGGCGAGCCCCACCGCCGCGGCACCGCAGTGCCTGTTTGCCATGCTCTCATATCCGGTAGTGATCGCCCACCGTAACCGGCCGTTGTCCGGTCCGATCTATCGCACCGGTGTGAACCCCGACACCGCTCCGGCGGCGATCATCCGAGCGGTCGCCTGCTCGTCGGCTTCGGTCCGCAACGGCTGTTCCTGATCACGACACCACGCCGTCGTCCCGCCGATGACAACCTCGGCGAGGTTGCGCAGCCCGCACGCGAGCACGTAGGTGGCCACCGGATCCCAGATCGGTCCCAGGTGTGGGTTCGTGGGGTCGACGACGAGGAAGTCCGCGTATTTGCCCACTTCGAGGGAGCCGACGCGGTCGTCGACGCCGATCGCCCGCGCCGACCCGATCGTGTGCAGCGTCAGCATGTCCAGCGGGGAGATGATCGAGGCGTCCGAGTGCAGGGCACGCTGCAGGTACAGACCGGTGCGCATGTTCTGGAACGGGTCGGACAGATCGGTGCACGACTGGTCGTCGACACCCATCCCGACTCGGACGCCACGCTTGAGCAGTGTGGGAGTATCACAGATCCCGGAGCCGAGACGCCCGTTGGACATGGGCTGCCACACCACCGACGATCCGGTCTCCACGACTCGCTCCACCATCCGCGACGTCGGATGCACGAAATGGCCGAACGCGAAATCAGTTCCAAGACAACCTGATTGGTCGTACCAGTCGAACTTGTTCTGCTGGATGTCGAGTTGTTCGGCGGTTTCCACGAAATGGGCCTGGTTAGTGACTCCGTACCGGGTCATCATCTCGTGCTCGCGTTCGGCGGTGACCGCCGCTGACGACCACTGCACCGCCCCGTACACCGACCCACCGAGGGTCAATCGTGGGTCGACGGTGTCCAGGTGTGCCATCGCCACCCCGAACGCGTCGAACGCATCTGCCTCGGGCAGCTGTTCGTCGTCGAGGCGGACGCTGGTGACGAACCGGATCCCGGCATCGGCCATGCCGTCGATCTGCCGGGTGATGAACTCGGGGGAGTGCACCCGCTCGGCGCGCAGGGTGGAGGTTTCGTAGTCGAACACCGACACCACCCGCGATTGGGCGAAGTTGTACACCGAGGTGATGCCGTTGGAGATGTGATCGAGCGCCCCGGACAGCGTGAGCCAGTACAGGGTGTCGGCCTCGGCGCCGACCATCATTCGCCCCATCGTCGACACCCAGTCGTACAGGGGGCTGCAGGCCGCGGTGCCGCGCATCCCGCCGGTGAAGATGTGGCTGTGCGCCGAGACGAATCCAGGCCCCACCAAGGCACCGCCGAGGTCCCGGTAGTTCGCCGCACCGGTGGGCGCCGTACCTGAACCGATCCCGGTGATGATGCCTTTCTCGTCGACCGACAGCCAGCCCTCGAACCAGTCGCGGACACCGTCGACGGGCACGATCAGTGCGTTATGAAAAACCGTGTCACTCATCCGGACAGCTACCTCCTGTATGCGGCGACCGGCACTGGCGTCGTCTATCCCGCACGGGTGCGGGATCACGCTCGCCAACGCTAGGGAGTCCGGGTTTCGGCCCGGTTACTCCTGGTGGTTCGCCATGTTTCACACGGATTCGGCGAGGGCCGAGAGAACCCGCGAACAGTAGTGGTCGATCTTGAGGTCGGCGATCGAGTCGGCCCGGGTGACACCACGATTGACGATTACGACGGGCTTGCCGATGCGGTGCGCGTGGCGAACGAACCGCAGACCACTGGTCACCGTCAGCGACGAACCCGCCACCAGCAGCACATCGCCCTCATCGACCAGCGAAAATGCTTGATCAACAATCTCTTTGGCGGCGTTCTCCCCGAAGTAGACGATGTCGGGTTTGAGAATGCCACCACACCTGCGGCAGTCGGCAACAACGAAGTCGCGGGTGTCGGTGAGCGTGGTGTCGGCATCCGGCGCCACCTCGATCGCCCCACGCCCCGCAACCCTGTCGGCGAAACCGGGATTGAGCGCCTCAAGCCGGCCGGCCAGTTCTTGCCGCGACGACAACGCGCCACATTCGAGACAGCGGACTCGGCCATAACACCCATGCAGTTCGACGACGCGCCGAGTGCCGGCCTTCAGATGCAACATGTCGACGTTCTGCGTGATCACCCCGGTCAACCGCCCCTGCCCCTGCAACCGTGTCAGTGCAAGATGACCGTCATTGGGCCTGGCCGAATCCATGTGCCGCCACCCCAGATGGTTCCGCGCCCAATAGTGCCGCCGAAACTCATCCGACGACAGAAACATCTGCAACGTCATCGGCGTCCGCGTCGGTGCGCCAGGACTCCGATAGTCGGGAATACCCGAATCAGTCGACAACCCCGCACCGGTCAGCTCCGTGATCCGTCCGCCGCGCACCATCTCCCGCAACCGCCCGACCCGCACGTCGACGTCCTCGTCGAGCGGAGTCGGTTCGACCGGAATCCGGCCCAGCTGCAAGCGCGTACGCACCCCGCCAGGATAGTTGTCAGTGACGCGAGTTCATGGCGGCGTCGTCGGCGAATCCACGCAGCGCCTCGACCAGGCTGATTGCCTGGGCGCCCACACCGGCCTCAAGAATCGCGCATGCCTCGGCCTCGATCGATCGGCCGTTTACCGCCGCCTGCTCACGGAGTTTCTGATGAACTTCGGGCTTGAGATTGCGGATAGTCAGAATGGTCATGGGCGCCCTCCCACGTATGTTTCCTTCGGAAACGGTACGCCAGGCGATGACCTCGCCCGCGTAGGGGAGACCGGCCGCTTCGCCCGGGCAGGACCTGTGCCACGGGGTCCGCGTTGCTCAGCGAGCTGGGCTGTGGACAAATCCGACAAGCGGGATGCTACGCGCGCTACAATTTGTAGGATGTCATCGACCGTCAGTCATCGTGACCTGCGTAATCGCAGCGGAGAGGTTCTGCATGCCGTTGAAAGCGGCGAGACGTACACCGTCACCAATCGCGGCAAACCGGTGGCTCGCTTGGTGCCGATCGCGGACGCGGGTCCCGATCTGCCGCTGCACCGTCCGGCGGCGGTTCACGGTGGGTTCTCCGGGTTGCGTCGGCATACGATTGCGACAGCAAGCGCTGAGACGATCAACGACCTTCGGGGAGATCGTTGAGCCGCTACTATCTCGACACCTCGGCAGCAGCCAAGTTGCTGGTAGAAAGAGGACGAGAGTGCCGCACTGGCGGCGTGGGCCGGGTAGTGCCCCATAGAGTGGTGTAGAACCTGGTGACCGGGCCTGATGCCAGTGGCGTGTCGCTGCTGGAGGTGGGTGCGGTCACCGCGTGATCTTTCGAGTCAACCTTCCAAAGAATCCTCGAATGGAGATCAACACGATGACCGCACCTCACATTGTCGACCCTTCTGGTGTCCTGAGCCAAGCGCTGACCGATGCATCGCCGGACTTGATGCGTGATCTGCTGCAAACGATGATCAACGCTCTGCTCTCGGCTGAGGCTGACGCGGTGTGCGGGGCTGAATGGGGCCGGCGCAGTACCGAGCGCAGCAACCAGCGCAACGGGTATCGGCACCGTCCCCTCGATACCAGGGTCGGCACGATCGATGTGGCCGTCCCGAAACTGCGGTCCGGTTCGTACTTCCCCGAATGGCTCCTCGAACGACGCAAACGCGCCGAATCAGCGTTGATCACCGTGGTCGCCGACTGCTACCTGGCCGGGGTCTCAACCCGCCGGATGGACAAACTCGTCAAGACCCTGGGCATCGACTCACTGTCAAAGTCCCAGGTCTCGCGGATGGCCGCAGAACTCGACGAGCAGGTCGCCGCGTTCCGGCACCGTCGCCTCGATACCGCCGGGCCGTTCACGTTCGTTGCCGCCGACGCGCTGACGATGAAAGTTCGGGAGAACAAGCAAGTGGTCAGCGCGGTTGCGATGATCGCTACCGGCGTCAACGCTGACGGGCACCGCGAGGTCCTGGGCCTGCACGTGGCCACCAGCGAAACCGGGGCGGCATGGAACACCTTCTTCGCCGACCTGGTCGCCCGCGGCCTGGCCGGCGTGCGATTGGTGACCTCCGATGCCCACAAAGGTCTGGTCGAGGCAATCGCGGCGAACCTGCCCGGTGCTGGCTGGCAGCGCTGCCGCACCCACTACGCGGCGAACCTGATGGATGTGTGCCCCAAGAGCATGTGGCCGGCAGTGAAAGCGATGTTGCACTCGGTCTACGACCAGCCCGACGCCAAATCTGTTGCTGCACAGTTTGATCGTCTCATCGAGTACACCGAAGAGCGGCTACCGCCGGTGGCTGAACACCTCGGCGGCGCACGCACAGACGTCCTGGCCTTTAACCGCGTTCCCCAAGGACGTATGGGTCCAGATCTGGTCGAACAACCCCGCTGAACGGCTCAACCGCGAGATCCGGCGCCGCACCGACTCCGTCGGGATCTTCCCCAACCGCGAAGCCATCATCCGGCTGGTCGGCGCCGTGCTGGCCGAACAAACCGATGAATGGGCCGAAGGCCGACGCTACCTCGGCCTGGACGTCCTGGCCCGCGCCCGCGCCGCCACCGATCCCGACACCACCCCACAAACGGAGGTACCCACCGAACCCGTACCGCTAGCCGAAATCACCGCCTAGAAATCTCAACAAGAAGGAATCACCGAGCTACACCACTCCCTGGGACTTGACCGTGGGCCGATAAGATCGGCGGTGACCTCGTCGCGACGCATCTCCTGGAGACCGAGCTGCGACGGTTTGCGGGGCGGCATGAACTCCCGCAGGCCGACGTGTCTGCGATCCTCGCGCGAGTCGACATTCACGACCTTCCGCCGAGTCTGTACCGCGCGGCTGGCCTACTCCCCGGGCAGTCTCTGCGATCCCTCGACGCTCTGCACCTGGCGGCATCGATACGTCTCGACGTCGATGCGTTGGTCACCTATGACATTCGCCTCGCCGGGGCAGCCGAAGAGATCGGTCTTCCCGTGATCCGTCCCGGCGTTTGAGGTGCGCCAGGCAAGGAACCCTTCAACCAGGTACGAATCGCCACGTCCGAGGCCGAGCGACTCCAGTATCCGATCGACCACCGGTTCGACAATGGCACTGAGCGCCATTGTGAGACCGGGTTGGGTCGGGATCAAATGTGGTGGATGGCCTGTGGATCGGACCGAGATCGCGGTCGGGCTGCGGTGCGGCTGTGGCCGGAGCCCTCAATAGTCGACGCCATCACGCTCATTTATCGCGACGCGACGGATCGACAATATTGCGGATGGCTTCCAGGCTTTTCTTGCTCGGGTCTTTGACTTTGGACCGCTCAGACAGGGTGAAGTACGAAGAGTGCGGATATTGGAAGATCATGTTCCACATCCAATTCGACCCTCCGCAGGGCTCATTCTTGACCATGTCACCGAAACTATTCCACTTCTTAGAGCCCGGCGACGTGGGGTACGGCAATGGTCCACCGACAATGTCGTGGCTGATCCACACGTTGGTCCAGTGGGTGAATGCGAACAGCGTGCGATGATATAGTCGACGCGTACTGTTGGAGCTTCGTCGCAGGTACAGACCTAACTCCTCCCTGTCCTCGCCTTCGTAATCGTTACCCGGGAACGGCGGTTCCGGAGGATTCGACGACAGCAGTTCACCGGCAGCGAATCGCTTCTCGAGGTCCTCTGGCGACCTAGCGAGCGTAACTTCAGCATGAGCCAGTGGGCATGCCAAGGTGATCAGATCCGACACGATCCATCGCTTCGCTTCTTCAGGGCGTGGCGCTGGCGCCCCATCCTGAACCTTGGGCTCGTAGAAAGCACTTTCGAGTTCCTTTAACAGCTCACGTTGCTGAGTGCTATTGAATCTTCGACTAGGGACGGGAATATCGTTGTGACGTGCACGCCAGGCGGAGTGCACCGCATCGTAGGCAATCACACTACCTAAACTATGGCCGACGACGATGATGCGCGAGTACCGAAATCGCTTCTGCGCGTCTTGGGAAACGTCGGCGACAGTCAGATCGTGCAACTCCTCGATCAGTTTTCGGGCTTGGGCTCGGATGCTGTCATTCTCACGAATAACGGCTGGGCTGGTCGAGAAGTATCGAGCGACGTCGCCAAGTGACATTGCGAGGAATTTTCCGCCCCATATAGTCGCCACAACGGGCACCACAACGAACGGCGCACCGAGCAGCACAACCAGGATATAGAGTACCGCGCGCAAGCACTTGTCTTCGATGCACGCAATCCCGATTCCGGCGGCCACGAAGGTCAGTACGACGGTCGGAATGACGGTCGGAATGAAGACCACCAAGCAGCGCAACATTGCTTGAAGCCCACAGTATCCCGACCATGCGAGAATCAAAAGGGCCACGGCCATGACGACCGGGCAGACGAGAATCGATACCCACCACGACGGTTTCCCGACGATCGCAAAGACTACGTATATGATCGCAAGAGCTAGAACGACCAACTGCGCAATCAGGGTGGCGACGGGCAGCTTGTCATCTTCGCCTCGAAGCCTCACGGTCGTGACGCTGCTGCGTCTTCGACGCAGCATTCCCACAATCCACGCCAGGACTTCCACCAACCGGGTGTCGCGGTAGTGCGGCGCCCAGTACACGGCAGTGTCAAGCCGTGGAAGCAACATTGGCCTTGAGTAGCGCCTCAAATTTCTC